>CAYRBM010000223.1:0-8246 GCA_964422425.1 uncultured Odoribacter sp. | reverse complement strand
ACATTCAGGCTATCGGTCCAGGCAAATCCCTGATGATATGAATTTATAATCAGAATATTTTTTGACTTTTCAGCAGCATATCCTTCCAACGCAGCTAAAAACGCGATGATTGTCCAAACGACAAATCCCAATCTTATTTTCCCTGCCTTTTGCAAAACTTACTTTTCAGATATTTGGATTCAAGCATGGCAAAATAATGATTTTCCTCTAATATGGGAAACTTTAATTGGAATTATCCCCTTTTTGAATGGTGAATGGCGTACAAAATGGCGAGACGGAAACGAAAAAGAGAATAGGTTGCGCCACTTACGGCATCAATATCGTTAAAATTCTGGCTCCCAATCATGGCTTTTTCGTATTTCGGATAAGCTATAGCAGGGCTTGTCCCGCTTTGCATCATCTGTTTGCCATATGTTTCACCTGACTGTTTCGCATGACCATCCCGATGAACCTCATCATAATCAATCGAGATCATTTTCCCTTTTTTCATTTCAAAAACTACCACATGGCTATATCCATAATCGTCGTAAGGTGTGGCTCCGCGATACGTCCCATCCTTCAGGGACGAAACCACCGAAGGAAAATTATTTTTCTCACAAAATTCCTGAAATTTCTTCTTCACGGTATTTATGTCCGATCGCTCAATAATCCAGTGAATTTGCTCAAGAACATCAGTTGGTTCCTTCACAACCAATTGGGGCAAGGCAACCTGAGGTAAGCAAAAGTTCAACAGCAAAATCAGGATGAAATAATTTTTGGCTTTCATGTTACGTTTTGGATTGGTATTGGGGATGACTCTTTGTTTTTATACTTTTGGCACTCAAATTTAAACCAACGATGACAAAACAAAATACGCTGATTATATTTCTGTTACTGACATTCCTTTCCGGGATTTCCCTTATTGCGCAAAACACAAAAAACAACGAAATCACGCCAAAACTGGTGGTTGTACTTTCGGTTGACCAAATGCGAACAGATTATATTTCGAGGTTCTGGAACAAATTTCAGGCGGGAGGTTTCAAAAGGCTGGTAACCGACGGGGCTGTTTGCACCAATGCCCAGCTCGATTTGCACATTCAGAAAATTTCAACAGGAACAGCCACCCTTTTTACAGGAGTGTATCCTGCAGCACACGGTATTGTGAACAACGCCTGGTACGACCGCCTGAAGAAAAAGGAAATCAACTGCATTGCCGACGATTATTTCATCACGGTGGGTAGCGACTCCAAAGATGGAGAACGCTCGGCTGTTAAACTGCTATCGCCTACCATTGGCGACCTGATCAAAATCAACACCCGTAACCGTTCCAAGGTATTCAGTGTGGCCATGAACGATGTCAGTGCCATTTTATCGGCCGGACATGCGGCCAATGGTGCTTATTGGCTGGATAACCAGAACGGGAACATGATATCGAGTTCTTACTATGTCGATGTTTTCCCCGAATGGGTGCGCCAGTTCAATGAAAAACAGATGGCCAAAACCTATAGTCAGCGGGAATGGACGACCCTTCTGCCCATAAAAAGTTACGAAGAAAGTCAGCCAGATGATTACGTGCTTGAAAAAGGATTTTTTGACAAATGGAATACCTTCCCCTACAACCTGAAGAAAATAAAGGAAAGTGCAGGTAGTTACAAATTTCTGAAGACAACACCTTTTGGAAACTCCATGGTAAAAGATTTTGCGGTAAACCTGATTCATGCTGAAAAAATGGGAAGTGATGAATACCCCGATTTTTTGGCTGTAACATTTACATCCATGGATTATGAAAACAGCTCGTTTGGTCCTGCCTCAATCGAGATGGAAGACACCTACCTGCGACTCGATCAGGACATTGCTTCGCTGCTCGATTTTATCGACAAAACAGTTGGAAAAGCGAATGCTCTGGTTGTGCTTACTTCCACCTGCTCCTCAGTTTATCCGGTCGATTACCTGAAAGAAGAATTCAACATGCCCGTTGGGAATTTCTCTCCTGAAAGTGCAATTGCCCTCCTGAAATCGTACCTGAACATTACCTACGGACAAGGCGACTGGATTGAAGTAATCAGTGACCAGCAACTTTACTTTAACCGCGATTTACTGGAAAAGAAAAATATAAAACTCGAAGATATCCAGACCAAAACAGCCAATTTCATCAACCAGTTTGAAGGTGTTAAAATTGCACTTCCCTCCTCTTCGTTTGAGCAGGGCGACTACACCAAAGGGCAATTGGCTGTGATTGCCAACTCTTACAATTTCAAACGATCGGGCGATGTACTATATTTGCTCGAAGATGGCTGGCAGCCTGTTTACAAATACGATCGCATCAGCTATAACGACAATTCAAACATCCCGCTCATTTTTTATGGCGGCGCCGCACAGCGCAAGCAAATCAGAGGGAAAGTCATGGGCGAAGATTTGGTCCCAACCATTATGGAAATGCTGCGAATGCCCATCCCCGATCACTGTGCAGGAAGGATCATTGAAGAAATCCTTTGGTAAATCAGGCAGATATTTTTATTTCACATTTTCATGCAACAGTATTCAAAATCCGGGTATTAAAAAAATAAACACATTTAAAAACCATTATATTTGACCGCAAATTTGTAAAAATGGCCAACGACTGGAAAGACCGGCTGGGAATGGTGTATTCAACCAATCCCGATTTTCAATACGAAAACAATGCCGACAACGAAAACGAAACGCTGGCTCCGGAGAAACAGGATCTGCGGGTTCAACTGGACAAGAAACAGCGAAATGGTAAAAAAGCCACGCTCATTACTGGTTTTATTGGCAAAGACGAAGATTTAAAAGCACTGGCAAAAATGCTCAAAACCAAATGTGGAGTGGGCGGATCGGCTAAAGACGGAGAGATACTGATTCAGGGTGATTTTTGCAATAAAGTAATTGAAATCCTGAAAGGAGAAAAATACAGGGTGAAACGTGCCGGAGGATAATGATCCTGAAACAGAAAATTGAAAGCATATCAATAAGAAAACCACCAAGTTCATTGACGCCTAAAAAACCTTTTCATGTATGCTCAAACATTTTAAAACCATCGGAATGATTGGGGGAATAGCCCCTGCATCAACAGTTGATTATTACCAAAGAATCATTTCCCGTTTCCAGGAACGAACCGGACAACGCGAATATCCATCGGTGATCATCAACAGCATCAACATGACTCACATGATGAACCTGATCACCAATGATCATTTAGATGAGCTGGTTGATTACTTGTCGGAAGAGATTTTTGTGCTGGAAAAGGCGGGTGCCAAAGTTATTTTTATGGCATCAAACACGCCCCACCTGGTTTACGAACCCCTGATGCAGCGTGTAAAAACGAAAATGGTGAGTATCGTCGATTCAACTGTTGCCTATGCGCAGTCAAAAGGTTATTCACGCCTGGGTTTACTGGGAACCATCACCACCATGGAAAGCGATTTCTACCAGGACGGATTTGAGGCCGGAGGAATGGAAATCATTACACCAATGCCAGACGAACGAAAATACATCCACAAAGTATACATGGACGAGCTGGTCAGGGCCCGTTTTATGCCCGAAACAAAAAGCCGGTTACTTTCAATCGCTAATCGCATGTACCAGGAAGGACAAATTGAAGCGTTGATTCTGGGCGGCACCGAATTGCCCATGATTTTGAAAAGCGGCGACATGGAAGACATCGAACTGCTGAACACCACCAAAATTCACGTGGAGCGCATTTTGGACGCCGCTATTGGCTAACAACTTTCCTTTCAGAAATATTTGACCCCGGATTGATGACTCATCAGCAAATCCGGGGTTTTGTTATTAATTCTCCCGTTGAATGTATTGAATCAGCCCCGCACAGGCATCCTCCAGAATATCGAGCACCAGCTCGAAGCCAGCTGCTCCGCCGTAATACGGATCGGGAACCGAATCGTATTGCCCATCCAAACAAAAGTCGGTCATCAGAAAAATTTTCTTTCGATCACTTTCATTTCGGGCCATCGATTTCAAATCGCGCACGTTTTGGCGGTCCATCCCAATGATGTAATCGAAACGGTCGAAATCCAATTTAGGGTTCACTGGCCGCGAAATACTCGGCAGGTTATAGCCACGCTTTTGGGCAAATTGCCTCATCCGGTAATCGGCAGGCTCGCCTTCATGGTAGGCAGCCGTTCCGGCCGAATCGCAACTTACCACTCCTGTTAATCCATTCTTTTCAATGAATGAATTAAAAACGGCTTCAGCACTGGGACTTCGGCAAATGTTTCCGAGACAAACAAAAAGTACCTGTTTCATGTGTTTTGGGTATTTTTCAGCGAATAGCAAATGTAATGATTCGATGCAGAAACACGCTTGATGTGATTTTGATTTCAAAAATTTATTCGTGAGTTTTGCAGCCATAACTGAACCCGATGAAAGACTTCACAGTTGGCAAAGAGGCCCGACTGATATTGCAATTTTCTGTTCCATTGGTGCTGGGGAACATTTGCCAAAACCTCTACAATGTGGTCGACAGCATTATTGTTGGGCGCTTTCTGGGCAAAGAAGCACTTGGTGCTGTTGGGGCGTCGTTCCCGATTATTTTTGCGTTGATTTCGCTGGTTATTGGAGTCGGCTCGGGTGCTTCAACAGTGGTTTCGCAGTATTTTGGTGCACGCAAAATTGATGAAGTAAAGCGAACGATTGATACCATTTTTGTTTTCTTTCTGGGTTCATCGGTATTGATAACCATTCTCGGAATTACTTTCAGCCGTCATATTTTTCAACTCATCGGACTTCCGGAAGAAATTATTCCAGAGGCTGTAAGCTATCTGAATGTATATTTACTTGGCATGTTTTTCTTTTTTGGATTTGCCGGAATCAGCAGTATTTTGCGCGGCTTGGGCGATGCCAAAACTCCGCTTTATTTTATGATTGTGGCTACCATTAATAATATTTTATTCGACCTCCTTTTTGTGGTCGTTTTCAAATGGGGAATTGAAGGAGCTGCTATTGCCACTATACTTTCCGAGTGTGGTGCTTTTGTAACAGCTGCTATTTACCTGAACCGGAAACATCCGATAATTAACCTGTCGTTTCGTAAATTTTCGTTCGACCGTGATATTTTCAGAAGTTGTATGCGCATTGGGTTGCCCACCGGATTTCAGCAATCGTTTATTGCCGTAGGAATGATGGCCATTATGAGTATCGTAAACGGTTTTGGAACCAATGCCGTTGCAGCTTACGCCGCCGCCATGCGGGTTGACTCATTTGTAAAAATGCCCGCCATTACTTTTTCTTCGGCATTGTCAACTTTTGTGGGGCAAAATCTGGGAGCTTTTCAGGAACAAAGGGCTAAAACCGGACTCCGCGCCACTTTGTTGTTTTCGACTATCTACTGTGTTATTATCTCGCTTGTAATTATTTTGTTTGGCGGACATGTTATGTCGCTATTTTCAACCGATCCGGAAGTCATCAAAATAGGGCAGGATTACCTTGTGATTGTTTCTTCATTCTACCTTTTATTTTCGGTCATGTTTAGCTTCACCGGGTTTCTGCGAGGAGCCGGTGCCACACTCGTTCCCATGATTTCAACATTTACAGCGCTTTACCTGATTCGGATTCCAATGGCTACTTTTCTCTCCGGAATTATCGGAGTAAATGGAATCTGGTGGGCCGAGCCAATGGGGTCGTTTGTGGGGATGGTGATTTTGCTATGGTATTTTAAAAGTGGCAAATGGAAAGGCAAAGTAGTTGTCAGAAATTCTGCTGTGCCAAAAGAGGAATAAAAGGCTCAAATTTCTACAACCAATTGTTTTTAAAACAGAAATGAATAAGTTCTGTGATGTTGTGGGTCATGGTTTTTTCCATGCAGTGCCGCTTGTGATTTTTCACGGTATGAATGCTCAGGTTCAACTTTTCAGCGATCATTTTGCTGCTCAATCCTCTGTGGCAAAGCCTGATTATTTCCATTTCCCTCTCTGTTAAAACGGTGGGACTGCTTTTCCCGTACTCGCGCGTAAAAACCCGCTGGTACCCTTGATTGGGCGAATACTTAAAAATGGTCAGCACAATGGTGTCGCTTGTTTTGATGTCGGCAATCTCGAAAAATACCTTCAGGTTCAATACCGGAAGAAGCTGATCTTCGGTAAAAACAACCGATCCTTCGTGCATAAACTGGGTGATGCTGCCATCCAGCCGGATGTAGCGATGGTTAAAAATAAACCGGTAATCCGGGAAATCCAGCACAGAAAGAGAATCAATAAATTTCAGGATATCGGGGAAAACCTCTTCGCACCACAACATTCGGTCTTCAGCATGAAAATGAAGTTCGTGAAAATCGAGACTTTCTTTTAAAATACCGCTTTCGAAGCAGTTACTTTGCTTGCGGCATTCCCCATGAATACAGGAAAATTGCCGGCCCGAATGGTTAATGAGGCAATGATCGAAGAAGGAAAAAGGCAACACCCGTGGCTGAACATGAGTCACTTCTGCCTTTGGGGAGAAGCGACTTTTGATCGAACAGACCGTTTGTGTTTCTTTTGACTTCATCCGGAATAATTATTCTCAATTCTCGTCTTGTATATATTAATTCGGTGTGAATGAATTAAGTAACCCTCCGTTTGGGGGTAAATTTGTGCTCTAATGTTTTTGCAACTGAATATTTCGTGTATGATATGGCACTTTTGTGCTATTGCATTGGCCCCTATTTCGGTCGTAACTTTATAAAATGCTTCAATCCGACTGCAATTTTTCGAATCAGTTGTGTTGATGCAGGTAAAAACAGAACGACCTATGATCAATTCAGGAGTTTTAGACATTGTTACAGGCCTTGTTTTTATTTATCTGTTGTACAGTTTACTGGCCACCATAATTCAGGAGATTATCGCTTCCAATTTCGGATTTCGTGGGAAAATGCTTGAGCGGGCTATCTTTAGGATGCTTGAAGACGACAATAAGTTTAACTCGCGGTTTAAAAGTATATTTTACCTGTTCAGGAAATCGGGGAATGGTGGCAGTAGGAATACACCTTCCGGAGAATTTTACAACCATCCACTTATCAAGTTTTTGGGCGAAGATAATAGTTGCAACAAACCTGCCTATCTCAACAAACATTGTTTCTCGAAAGTGATGGTAGATTTGTTGCGGGGTGATGAAATTAGGCCAGGCGACGACCAGAAGGTGATGATTCAGAAAGCACTGGATGAAAAGCAAACCAACTGGGGTAATGCCAGAATAAGCGATGAAACCCTTAGCTTTTTGCGGTCAATATGGGTCGATGCTGAGGGCGACATTTCTAAATTCAGGGCTTCGCTCGAAAACTGGTTCGACGAAACAATGGACCGCGCTTCGGGCTGGTATAAAAAGCATACCCAATTTGTCCTGTTTTTTGTGGGCCTGTCGATAGCCATCGTTTTTAATGTGGATACCCTGAAAATTGTGGATAAGCTGGAGAAAGATCCAAAACTTCGGGAACAGCTTATTCAGCAGGTTGAAGCATTTGAAGAAGCCCATCCAAATCTGGACAAGGAGCTTTCGCAGCAAAAAGCTGAATATGAGGAGTTCATGGAGAAATATTCCGGAACGACGCTTGCATCGAATGATAGTCTTCAAAACAAACAAAAGGAGGATTCCATCCGGTTGAGTGCCTATCTGGCCTTACAGGCACGGCGCGATACTTTGTTTAGCCGTGCCGAGAAGGTAATATCCAACGACATCAATAACATTCATCAAACACTTGGGCTTGAGTGGGAAAATTACAATTGCAAGTCGAACCTTTTTGTTTGTCTGCTGCAATCACTTCTGGGATGGGTAATTACGGCTCTGGCCATTTCGCTGGGGGCGCCTTTCTGGTTCGATTTGCTCAACAAACTGATGAAACTGCGTGGCTCTGTGGCCACTCCAACCAGTGATGACAAGGAAAAGAAACAGGGATAGAAACCATGAAAACAACAAAATATTTCAGTGCAAAAACGCTGGTCAAACTTTAAAAAGAAGGAGGTATTTATGGCAATTCGCAGAAGATTTTCATTGGGATGGCTTCCCGATTATCCCGATTTCAGGGACTTGACGGTGGAGCAGGATCAGGTTTCAGCCAAACTAAAAAAGCTTGGACAAACCGACTCTATTAAAACTATGCTGACAAAAGCAGGAGTGCAAAAGGCGCCCAAAGTTTTGCCAAAGCTGGTCAATCTTACAGCCTGGTTTTCGCCAGTTGAGGATCAGGGAGATTTGGGCTCGTGTACCGCCAATGCGGGTGTTGGGTTGGTTGAATATTTTGAGCGTCGCGCGTTTGGACGACA
>CAYRBM010000222.1:0-8303 GCA_964422425.1 uncultured Odoribacter sp. | reverse complement strand
CCTATGTTTTCCAATAAAAACAACTATTTTCTTACATCGAACTCACGTTAAAATAAGTGCCGGGAAACCGATCCACAGTGCATACGTATTCAGCACCTCAATCCACTTTTCGTCAACCGATTTATTTCGGCTGACAACCATACCTGCCAATATCACAATAAACAGCGGCACAATAGACTGAAAAGCAGTAAGGAACGAATTCATAATGAGTTATCGTGATAAAAAGTTAGTTATGCTTATTCCGGTTTTTCGGCAAAAGGATCGGTAACAAACGGGCGAACATCTGTAAGCAACATTCCGGCAGTTTGGGCAGCCTGCATTCCAAGTTCACCATCCTCGAACACCTGACAAAACCGGGGTTCGACCCCCATCAGTTCAGCACATTTTAGAAAAGTATCCGGCTCAGGTTTGTGGCGTTCAACATCGTCGGCAGTCACAATAAAATCAAACAAATCAGCAATGCCAAGTTCGTTCAGTTGCAACATGGCACTGGTTCGGCTGGCTCCCGTACCAACAGCCATCGGTATTTTCCCATGCGCATTTTTCATCAGTTCCATAACCGCATCATGCGGCTTGATGCGGTTGATGTTCAAGCGAAATTCGGCTTGCTTCATCAATGCCATTTCTTCGGGATCAACATCCAGGTTTTGTTCTCTTTTTATCCGCTCGGCAAAACTAATGGTCGGCGCACCGGTCATTTCAACCAAAATTCGCTCGTCAAAAGTACAATTCAATTTTTCACATACAGCGTGCCAGCTGGCAATGTGAACAGGCAGAGAATCAGACAAAGTTCCGTCCAGATCAAAAACCAGGGCTCTGGCTTCGGGATATATTTCAAGTTTCATTGAAAGACAATTAATTTCAGCTATAATTTTCGGGAAGCAAAAGTAGCAAACTTTTCTTCTCCATTTTAAACCCGAATAAAAGCACACATCATGCAGATAACCAACGACTGCATGAATAAATTGAAGTTCTGTAAAAAATTTGAGTATCAGATCAAAAGAATAATTCTATTTTAGCAATTCAAGTTTTACCTGATGATACAGCGATTCAAAATACTGATTACAATTTGGACAATCTTTCTGGGTGTACTGACGGAGAAAGCCACTGGTCAGGTGTTTTGTAATCCGCTAAACCTGAATTGCCGGTTAGATTCAAAAAAATCGGTTAACCACAGTGTTGCCGATCCAACAATTGTTTTGTACAAGGACCACTACTTTTTGTTTGCCTCTTTTTCCGGCGGATATTGGTATTCTGCTGATTTGGCTTCCTGGAAATTTGTCACAACAGACACTCTTCCCTTCGAGAAACAGGTACCAACAGCTGTTACAATCGACGATTGGCTGTATTTTTTCACTTCGTACAGCGACAAAATTTACCGGTCAAACGACCCCATCAACGGAAAATGGGAGGTTTATAACAATTCATTCCCCATGTCGATGATCAGTGACATTGCCGTTCTTTTGGATAGCGATGGAAGAGTTTTTTGTTATTACGGATGTTCAAATGATAACCGGCTGATGATGCGTGAGCTGGACGTGAAAGACAAATTAAATCCGATTGGAGCGCCCGTAGAGTGTATTCGAAAAAATCCGTTTACACAAAATTCAAAGAAGCCGGCAGGGCATGCAGCAAAGACAGAAAATCCTCCGGTTATCGGTTCAGCAATGAACAAATACAACGGAAAGTATTATTACCAGTGTTCGGAACTAAATTCTGAACTTCAGAAATATGAAGATGTTGTTTATGTTGGAGAAAAGCATTACGGGCCATTTACTTATCATGAAAATAATCCATTTGCCTCCAAACAGGGCGGATTTGTGGCGGGTGGAAGTCATGGATCGACCTTTGCCGACAAATACGGAAACTGGTGGAAAATAACCACGGTTTCCTTATCTGGTAAACAATCGGCGGGAACTCGTCTGGCATTATTTCCGGCTGGATTCGATAATGAGGGAACACTTTTCACCAGCCTCAGCTTTGGCGATTATCCCATCTCGGTTCCCAATCAAAAATATTCCGACATCAGCGAACTTCATCCGGGGTGGTCGCTTCTTTCATACAATAAACCGGCACAGGCTTCATCGTACTCAGCCAACCATTCGGCTTCTTTTGCTTTCGATGAAAATACAACAACGTTTTGGAGTGCACAAAACAGTAATAAATACGAATGGCTTAGCGTCGATTTGGGTTCACCATGCACCATCAACGCAGTTCAGGTAAACTTTGCTGAAAACACCAGCTGGGTTCCTGAACAGGATACAGTAAACGCCTGCCGGTATGTGATTGAGTATTCGACCGATAAGAAAAACTGGAAAACTTTGGTAGATAAAAAAAACAGCGCTGACAATTCAATCCATCATTTTGAGGTGATCAGCACTCCGGTGCAGTCTCAATACGTCAGAATATCAAATATTCACAGTCCTTACAGCGCATTTGCCATCTCCGATTTCCGCATTTTTGGTACGGGAACTGGCACCCCACCGGCCCAGGTGCTTTCGTTTTTTGCTGCCCGTGATTTCAGGAATCCGAACAACATCAAACTTACCTGGAAGAAAAAATCGGATGTAACCGGATACAACATCCGTTACGGGACCAAAAAAGATAAACTATTACTGAATTACCAGGTGTTTGATGATAGCCCAGTAATATTTCGGGTACCCAATAAAAGCAAGACATACTGGTTCCAAATTGAAGCCTTCAACGAAAACGGCGTAACCAAAAGCAACATTCATCCTTCTCACTGACAGATTATCCTGAATTTTAAATATTTTCATTTGCCAGAACGAAGAATTATTCACATTTTTGCCTACCCACCAGTTCCTACCAGTTGGTGCAGAATTGGAAATTTTAACTAACTAAAAGCCATATTATGAGGTATTTTTTATTCTTTCTTTTTGCCACCATCGTTACCACAACTTCGTGCAAAAGCAAGTACGAGAATGTAGCGTATGAAGACAAAACTCCCCATGACTGGGAAAATCCGGCCGTAAATGAAATAAACCGTGAAGCACCCCGTGCCTGGTTTATTCCTTACGCTACCGCAGAGCAAGCCCGCCAGTATGACATTTGGCAATCGCCCTACATTCAATCGCTCAATGGCACCTGGCTATTTCATTTGTCAAAAAATCCTTACGTGCGTCCGTTCTATTTCTTTAAGGATGATTACGATACCGAAGACTGGAGTACGCTTAAAGTGCCGGCAAACTGGGAAATGCATGGCTTCGATGTTCCAATCTATGTCAATGTGCAATACCCACACGAAGCAACTCCACCAGTAATGCAAAAACATTACAACCCGGTTGGTTCCTACAAACGTACTTTTACTATTCCCGAAAATTGGAAAGGTCAGGAAATTTACCTCCATTTCGGAGCTGTTTCATCAGCAATGTATGTTTGGGTCAACGAACAACAGGTAGGTTACTCCGAAGACAGTAAAACTCCTGCTGAATTCAACATTACCAAATACCTGAAGAAAGGTGAAAACTCGCTCGCAGTTGAAGTTTACCGCTGGAGCGATGGCAGTTATCTTGAGGATCAGGATTTCTGGCGAATGAGCGGTCTAACCCGCGATGTATTCCTGATGGCCCGCAACCCACAACATATACGCGATTTCAGAGTAAACTCTTCTCTGGTAAATAATTATCAGGATGGTGACCTGAAAGTTGATGTTGAAGTAATTAACACCGCGGCCACTACCCCATCGTTAGCTGTTGATGCTGTGTTACTTGATGGTGAAACAAAAATTGCCGAAATGAACCAGACGGTTCAAACTGCGGCCCAACCAGTAAAAGTTAGCCTGAATGCTACTGTTCCGGCAGCAAAAGCCTGGACAGCCGAAAATCCAAACCTGTATCAGTTGTTAATCACCTTGAAAGATGAGGCTGGAAAAACCATTGAAGTACTGCGGCAAGATGTTGGTTTCCGTACCATCGAAATAAAAAATGCACAACTTTTGGTTAACGGAGTAGCCATTTATCTGAAAGGTGTTAACATACACGAACACAACGACACCACTGGTCATTATCAGGATGAAGCTACAATGCTGAAGGATATTCTGCTGATGAAATCGCACAATATTAACGCGGTACGTACTTCACACTACCCACAACCCGAACGCTGGTATGAACTCTGCAACCAGTATGGTATTTTTCTGATCGATGAAGCCAATGTTGAATCGCATGGAATGGGTTATGGAGCAAAATCTCTGGCTAAAGATCCGGCATGGAAAGATGCACACCTCTTCCGCACCCGCAACATGTTCGAGCGCGACAAAAACCATCCGTCAATCATCATCTGGTCACTCGGAAACGAAGCCGGCAACGGAGTCAATTTTGAAGCAACTTATGCTTACCTGAAATCGGTTGATACTACTCGTCCAGTTCAATATGAGCAGGCTCACGGAGGTGCAAACACCGACATTGTTTGCCCCATGTATGCCCGCATGAAAAACATGGAAGACTATGCCAAAAAAGTTCCGGCCCCGACAAAACCATACATTCAGTGCGAATATGCACACGCTATGGGGAACAGCGTTGGTAACCTCCAGGATTACTGGGACCTGATTGAAAAATATCCTGTATTGCAGGGTGGTTTCATCTGGGACTGGGTTGATCAGGGAATTTTAACTCACGACGACCAAGGCAATAAATACTGGGCTTACGGAGGCGACCTTGGAGGAGATACGCTTCCAACCGACGGAAATTTCTGCTGCAACGGAATTATTAATCCCGACCGCACTGTTAAACCCACTTTGATTGAAGTTGGAAAAGTTTATCAGCACATCGGGTTTAAGCCGGTTAATCTGAATAATGGCGAAATTGAAATCAAAAATAAATACTCGTTTACCAATCTTTCTGAATTTACGTTCAACTGGGAAGTTGTAGCCGATGGACAGGTATTGAAATCGGGTGAGATTACTGATCTGGAACTTGCACCAAATACCAGCAAAAAAGTTCAGTTGGACACCAAAGTTGAGGTAAAACCAGCGACCGAATATTTCCTGAATATATCGGCTAAACTAAAAAATGCCAAAGGCATTCTTCAGGCCGGAACCAAACTGGCCTACGAACAATTCCAGCTTCCATTACCTTACAAACCAATGATGGCAGCCAATTCGATCAACGAAGCGGCATCACTTAAAGAAGAAGGAAACACCATTTTTGTCGAAGGTCAGGGATTTAAAATGAGTTTCAGCAAAGATGAAGCTACCCTGAAATCCTATCAGCTGGATGGTAAGGAAATGTTGCTGGCCGGACCTGTTCCCAACTTCTGGCGTGCACCTATCGACAACGATTTTGGCAATGGTCTCGACAAACGCAGCCGGGTATGGCGAAAAGCAGGCGAGCAAAAAACGGTGAAATCGGCTACCGCCAAACAAGCAGGAAAATCGGTTATTGTCAGTTTCAATTTCGATCTGAATAACGAAAAAGGACAGGTAATTGCCAATTATACCTCGAATTATACCGTGCTGGGTAATGGCGAAGTTCAGGTGAGCAACAATTTCAAAATGGTAAAAGATTCCCTTCCTGAAATCATCCGCTTTGGAATGAACCTGGTAATGCCCCGCGAATTCGACCAGATGAGCTGGCTCGGCCGCGGACCTCATGAATCTTATCAGGACCGCTACACCAGTGCATTGGTTGGGTTATATTCCGGTCCGGTTGCTGATCAGTTTTTTGCGTACATCCGTCCGCAGGAAAACGGTAACAAAACCGATGTCCGCTGGATGAGCGTCACCAACAAAGACGGACTTGGTTTTCAGTTTATCGGGATGCCATTGCTGTCGGTAAGTGCACATCACCAGATTATGGAAGACTTTGAGTCACCCGGACGTACCGACGGACGTGTAAAACCTGGAGAAAAGATGATCCGCCGCCACATCAATGATGTGAAATTCCGCGACCTCACTTCCATTAACATCGACTACAAACAACAAGGCGTTGGTGGCGACGATAGCTGGGGAGCATGGACTCACGATGAATATCGCTTACGTGAAAAAGCATACAGTTACTCTTTCCGGATAAGCCCGCTAAAACCCGGCGACAAACCGGTTGAAAAGGCAAAAGTGAAGTATCTGTAAAGCGATCAAAAAAATTAAAAACGGGAAGTTCAAAAAAAGAGCTTCCCGTTTTTTTGCGGTTAAAATACCAAGCAACCGAAGTTTATTTTCCGCTACGCACAGTTTTTACCATATCGGCAGTTACCGGTTCAAAATTATTTCCAAAACTGGTTCGGATATAAGTAAGTACATCAGCAATTTCCTCGTCGGTAAGCTGAGCGTGCGAGGGCATGAAATTTTTATACGTTTCGCCATTCACCTCAATTTTACCGCTCAATCCTTTCATCATAATAGCAATCAATTCTTTGGGATCGTTTCCTACCCAGCTCCCCGGTGTAAGTGGCGGGTGCATTCCCGGAACTCCCGTTCCGTCAGCCTGATGACAAGTTAAACAATACTTGTTATAAACTGCTTTACCCGGATGTTCTTTCTCAGAAGCCTGTGCCGGAAGAGTTGAATTTATTTCGTCTGAAAGTTGTTCTGAACTTACAGGCTGCTCCTTTTTATTTCCGGAGTTCCCCTGACACGAACCAAGCAAAAGCAGAACTACCAGACTGAAAAGCAGCGAATTGAGAATTCGGTTCATAAAAATTGTTTAAAGTTTTAAATACCAAGATAACACAATTTTACGATCGCTTTCATTTTTGATAAACAATTCTGTAAATGCGGCCAGCCACATCGTCGGTAATATAAAGCGATCCATCAGGTCCCTGAGCTAAACCACACGGACGATGCCTGGCATCGCGGGGACTTTTCACCACGTCAACACCGGCAAAACCACTGGCAAAAATCTCCCATTTTCCGGCAGGCAAAGCGCCGTCGAAAGGAACAAAAACAACGTAATAGCCTTCCTGAGCCTCGGGGGCACGATTCCATGAACCGTGAAAAGCAACAAAAGCTCCGTTTTTGTATTTCTCCGGAAACATATTTCCGGTGTAAAACAATACATCATTGGGGGCAGTATGGGCCGGAAAAGCTAGAATAGGATTGACAAAAGACTCACACCGATCAGTTTTCAAACCATCGCCACCGTACTCCGGAGCCAATACCCGCTTATTCTGAGCCGGATCAAAATACGAATAGGGCCATCCGAAATCGGAACCCTCTTCAACCAAAAGGAAATCTTCGGAAGGCAAAACAGCATTCTGAGCCTCAGTAAAAAATTCAGGGAAAAATTGAGAAAGCTGATCGCGGCCATGTTGAATGGCATAAAGTTTATCGGTAGAACCATTCCAGGCAATTGCCATGGCATTGCGTATTCCGGTTGCATAACGGTAGCCGTCGCGTGCCTGGTCCTGATTCAGCGCATCGGCTTTAAAACGCCAGATTCCTCCGTGCAATTCAAGTAACGGACACGGGTCAATTCCCGGTGACCCTTTTGTGCGGTCCTGCACTTGACAGGCGTTTGATGGTGCCCCAACGGTTACATACATATTCCCGCTTTGATCAAAAGTAAAAGGTTTGGAAGCATGTTGATTTTCAACCGTAAAACCACCGGCTATTATCTCGGCGGTTGAAGAAGGCACAAGTTGTCCCTCAATAAGTTTGTAACGGACAATCAGAGTATCTGCCCCAAAATAAACGTAACCATTGTGCAGCCCAATTCCTGTTCCATCGTAAATTCCGTGATATTTAATCACATCGGCACGTCCATCGCTATTTTCGTCACGCAGGCAAACCATTCCTCCGCCATTTTTCAAACGATTAAGCGAAACGTAAACATCGCCATTCGAATTCACTTCGATGTGGCGTGCACGACCAACAGAATCAGCAAAAATCAGAGCCGAGAAACCTTCCGGAAGTTTTAATCCGGCATTATCGGTATCCGCAATAATTTCCTTCCCCGGATGAGGCTGGCACGATGCAAATACAAATAGCAAAGCAATCAAGTAAAAAAATGTTTTCATCAGATTTTGTCTTAAACTTTGGCTAAATAACCTTCATCGAATAAGTTTTGTTTAACCGGTTCAGTTTTAATGAATAATTAAGATGAATTGGAGAATTCTCAATTTTAAGCAAGCGGGCCTTTACAAACTGACTGAATAATGTAATTTCGCCGCTTATTCAAAAAATACAGAGAAATGAGCCTGAAAGGATTAGCTACCATTCTACTACTGATCATGTCGAACTCGTTTATGACACTGGCCTGGTACGGTCATTTAAAGTTCGGAGAATTAAAGTGGTTCAACAAACTGGGCATTGTTGCCATTGTGCTAATTAGCTGGGGCATTGCGCTTTTCGA
>CAYRBM010000221.1:0-8370 GCA_964422425.1 uncultured Odoribacter sp. | reverse complement strand
CGACACCATCAATGGGATCTACACAGAGGTGAAAAAACACTATGGAACTATCTGCTACCTCTACAATAAGCTGGCCTGGGCATCCTACCAACGCAGTTTCAATACCGGACAGATCGAAAAGTTTGCCTTTTATTACACTCTCTATGATTAACAATCAACGACTAATTTCAAGACAAGCTATGAAAACAATACTTTTCATTCTCATCTTTCCCTTGGCAGCATTGCTGCCGGGGAAGGAATTGAAAGCCCAGATTTTTGACATCAAATCATGGAATGGAACTTATCCAGATATGAATGGCACTTATCCGTTGACCTTTATTGCTTTTGAAGGCAATCTCATTCCTATTCCCCGTGTGTTTATCCGAACCTGGCCCACACACTATTATTTAGAGGTCATTGCAGTGCCTGCGTCTGATGTGGGAGAATATTCCGGAATGTTGAAAGTCAACCTGATGAAGATCATCGAAAGACTGATTGAAAAATCGCAGATGAAGAAAAGGCATGAGGAAACAACACAGATCAAAAACAATACGGAAATCCAGCGTGACATCGAAAAGAAGATCTTCGATGCCAATTCCGACCAATTGCCCGATGTGTATAGTTTAGCTTCAGGATTTATCCGGCTATATGTTAGTATCGCGAACATGGACAAGCTGGACAACTGCAAATGGCTCAGGCAAACCTATCAGAAAGAGGCCGATGAACTGTTGACCCGGTTTATTTCAGTCAACCTGTTTATAACCGACCACGGCAAAAAGCTGGAAGCCTTTGATGAAATCCGTTGCGAACTAAACAAGCAAATCGGAGAGACGGATTACACCTACCGAAAGGTACTACACCTTCAGGCTTTCAACAACAACGTTCCACAATCCTATGCTTTCCTGAAGGATTAACAATTAACCATTGATCATTAACCATTTAAAACTTGATTCATGCTTTTACAAGTAATGAGTACCAAAAGCTTTTTTCAATTTACAGATGTATTGGTTCAGGGAGGACTGGACAACGCCCAGTTGCTGGTGAATATGGCCCGAGCCATTGGTGGTATTGCCGCTTTCCTGTACATCTCAAAACGTATCTATGAACAGCTAATCGCTGACAATCCCATTTCTCTGCTGCCTTTACTCCGGCCTTTTGCGCTGGTGTTGGTAATTACCTTTTGGGCTCCTTTCGTTCAACTGCTAATGGTTCCCACCAAAGGGCTGACCAAACTCTCTGAAGCTGTTTATGCTGATAAAAAACACATAGTAGCCGCCAAACTGGAAGAAAAACAGGATGCCATCCTGGCTGTTGATTTGCCTTCATTTCAGGAAAATGAAGAAAAAGAAGCAGCACTTTGGGACAAAGGGGTTAACCTGCTTTTGACCACCTACAACATCGTTTCAGGAAGGGCATTGATGCACCAGATAAACTTCTACCTGATGGACAGTGTCCGGCAACTGTTAGAATCTTTTTTTGAAGCTCTGGTTTACCTGATAGCTTTTCTGCGCACCGTTTTTTGTGTGTTGCTGATCATCTTCGGGCCGCTGGTGTTTGCCGTCTCCATATTCGATGGCTTTCAGGAGAACTACCTGCAATGGATCGCCCGGTTTGTGAATGTGAACCTTTACCTGCCCATAGCCCTGATTGTGCTTTCCTTGGTTCAGGAAGTACTGATTTATGTGCTTGATGCAGAGATTGCCGCCACCAAAGCTTCGCTGATCTACCAGCCCTCGCTGTACTATGTTTCCAACATGGTTGTGCCGGTATGTGGCATTGTAGGATTGGTAATGGTACCCAAAATCGCATCGTGGATTGTCAGTGCTTCAGGAACCGGAAGCGGCGGGGGACGGATGGTGAAAACTGCGGCCATGATGATGATCACCAAAGGGGCAATGAAATAATCCAGCCTGATTTTTTTAATCTCAAATAATCCAAAATCAAGATGAATAAGATTTTTGATATACAGCGCAAATTCCGCTTTACTGTTTACATCCTTTTGGCTGTGAGCCTGCTTTTGACCGGCTTTAGCACTTTTGTCTTCACCCGCTCCATCGGACTGGTTGAACGCTCGCGCCAGAAAATCTATGTGCTGGACAACGGCAAATCCCTTTTACTGGCCCTTCGTGCCGATATCACGGACAACCGGCCTTCAGAGGCCAAAGACCATGTGAAACGCTTCCACGAGCTGTTTTTTACGATGGAGCCCGACAAACAGTACATCGAAAACAATGCACGCGAAGCTCTGTATCTGGCCGACGGTTCGGCCATGAAGCAGTACCAGTCCTACAAGGAAAACAACGTCTATAACCAGATCATTGCTTCCGACATCAGCATGACCCTGACAACCGATTCTGTACAGATTGACTTCTCAGCTTACCCTTACCAATTCCGGTTTTTTGGACGCCAGAAGATTGTCCGCAAATCCAACATCACCATCCGCAACCTGGAAACTTCCGGACGGCTGCGCAACATCTCCCGGACCGACAATAACCCGCATGGTTTTATGATCGAAGATTGGCTGATAGTGGATAATAAAGATTTGGAAACCATGAAACGCAAGTCCTTTTAATTCTAAAAAATAACGATTATGAATACAGAAAATAAACAATCTAAAAACCTTGTGACCCGAATCAGTGAAGCCATCCGCTTCCAGGAGTGGATCGACCGGCTGGACCGGAAGGATCAAAAACTCGACCCGGCCAAACGGAAGAAAAAGTGGACCATCATCCTGTGTGCATCGTTCCTAATTTATGTGATTTCGTTCTTTGTTTTCCCAAAACCGGCGATCACCTACGAATCCATCCAACCGGTCAGTGAAGGAAACCCGGATATAGCAAAAACCTTAAAGCACAAAAAATCCCTCTCCTTTGAAATGCCCGTTGACTCGTTTGAAACCATCTTAAAACAAGAAATACATGAAAGCATACCTGAAAAGAAATAAGCCGTTGCTATTCCTTCCGTTGGTTTTGATCCCTTTTGTTGTCCTGATATTCTATGTGCTGGGAGGGGGAGAAAAGAAGGAAAAGGAAGAACAAAAGCAAAAAGAGCAGCAAGTGGCAAAAGGTGCCAATTACACCCTTCCCGATGCTGATAAAAGCGTCGCGATTTACGATAAAATGGACAACTATTCCGCACAAAAAGCGGTGACTTCGACCCATGATTACAACATTACAGGCGAACCAGATTCTATACCAGAAGAAATCGTTGAAGAAGAAGCGATGACCGAAGAACAGTTGCTTTCTGGAAGGAAGAACCTGTATCAGAACGATCCTGTTCCTGAATTGAATGCTGATGTTTCGACTGACCTTATGTCACACATCCGTCAAAAGGAACGGACTGTTCGGGAAGATTTGGAAAACAGTCAGGCTGAAGCAAAATCAAAAAATGAGGATTTCGATTCAAATCAGGGAGGAAAAGACAAAAGAGATTCCAATGATCAAAAAGGATCTTCTGCAATTGCCCCCACTGGCATTGAAGAACTGGATAAAGTTTTTCGACAAAACAGCAGATTGGCAAAACAGAACGATTCCCTGAACATCCGTTTACAAGAAACCTCCGCTAAAAACGAAAAACTGGAAGCAGAAAAGAACAAACGTTCAACTCTGGAGAAAGGCGGCAAGTCAGGGTTTAAACCCAAAGATACAGCAGTCCCGGTTATTGAAGCCGAAGTTTACGAAACCACTACGGTATTAACCGGCAACCGGGTTAAGCTGCGACTATTGGAAGAAGCCTGGCTGAACGGGGTTAAAATCCCGGCCAATACTTTTTTGTATGGTATCTGTGAAGTTACCAACGAACGCCTTCAGATTGAAGTCATGCAAATTCCGGTTGGCGAAAAGTTTGTCCCGGTTGAAGTCACTGTTTGTGATCTGGATGGACTGCCAGGATTGTATGTTCCCGACAATGCCTCCCGAAAGGTAGCGAAAGAGGTTGGCAGTAGTGCCAATACGTCCTCCATGTTCGGGGTAAGCAACAATCCACTGACTTATATGGGGATGCAGGCAGCCGACCGGACAGCCCAATCTCTGCTAAAGATGATCCGAATCAAAAAAGTCACGATCAAAAAAAATACCCTCGTTTATTTAATCAACAAAAGCAAATAACCATGAAATCCATTTTAATCTTAATTACCTGCGCACTGATTCAGTTTTCAGTTAGCGCACAAAATATCCTAAAAATATCCGATACCAAAACCAGCCATTTGGTTTGCCCCGATAAAGTCAACTATGTGCAGGCTGGTGATTATTCGATAGTTCAGGCAGAAGTTGTTCCAGAACTTTCAAACCTGATCCGGGTGAAAGCTGTGCAGCCTTTTGACAAGCCAACTTCACTAACGGTTGTTTGTGCCGACCAGATTTATTCTTTCGAATTACAGTATGGCAACGATGCACCGATCACGTACCCGATTGAAACTTTTGATTCGCAAAAAGCCATGACTTTTTCCGGTAAGATGATGCCTGATTATCTGCTGAAAGACCTTTGCGATCAGGTTCTGGACAAACACAAAGTTCAGTTTCGGAAACGCAAGACCGAAAAAGACGGAATCAAAATCAGGCTCAATTCCATTCACCTGAAAAACGATGCACTCTTTTTTGAGCTCCAGATCACCAACAAAACCAACATGGCTTACGATGTCGAAAGCTTCAATTTCTGGATCACCGATAAGAAAAAAGCCAAAGCAACAAACGTTCAGGAATACCAGGTTTTCCCAGAATATCAGCAGAACAAAGTGCAACGTATTCCGGGAGAAGTTACGGTTCGGGAAGTGTTTGTGATTCAAAAAATGACCATTCCGGATCAGCGTATCCTGAAAATTGAACTCAATGAAAAAGCATTGGGCAACACCGGTAGAAAACTAAGCTTCAGCCTGAAGAACAAAGATATCCTCAAAGCCAAATCCCTGAAGTAAATCGCAATTCAGGCGATTCCTCAGACAAAATAAATTTAGACCATGCTATTCAGAATCCTTCCAACAGGAGGGTTCTGAAAGGCTAAAAGCTCAAATCATGTCAATGACCGAAGGAAGAGAACTGGAAAAGCTGCACGAAGGTTTCAGGTTCTTCAGCTACCTGTTATTGTTTTTGTCCATGTACCTGAACCAATTGGGCTACTTTCTGGGGCATGGGATTGACATTCCTGCTTTTCATCCGCTGGTAGCCAAAATGCAAAACCTGGCATTTCTGGCAAACGTATATAAATCCAAGACCGTTTGTTTGGTGTTTCTGGCTATTACCTGCGTGGGAACCAAAGCCCACAAAGATCGTGAACTCACCGTTTCTGCTATTATCGCGCAGGTGGTGACCGGTCTGATCCTGTATTGGGGAAGCCTGGTCCTGTTTAAATCTTATCCTGTATCTTATTTGACCCTGACGTTCTTTGGCTTTGTGCTCCTGAACATCGGATTTGACAACATCTCCAAGCTGATCAACGTCAACCTGATGAAAGACCGGTTTAATGTGGAGAACGAAAGTTTTCCACAGGAACAGATACTAAAGGAGAACGAATATTCGGTGAACCTTCCGACACGGTATCTCTATAAAGACAAACAACAGGAAGGATGGATCAACATTGTCAACCCATTTCGGGCAACGATGGTCATTGGAACACCCGGTTCGGGAAAATCTTTTTCGGTTGTACTTCCATTTATCCGGCAGCACCTGAAGAAAAGTTTTTCGATGTGCGTTTATGATTTTAAATATCCGGATTTATCGTTGGTTACTTACAACCATTTTCTAAAGGCAAAGAAAAACGGAAAACTGCCGGACTCCACCCGGTTCTACGTGATCAACTTTGAAAACATCCAAAAATCCTACCGGTGCAACCCATTGGCGCCAGAGTGGATGGAAAGCCCCATTGATGCCTTTGAATCTTCAAGAACAGTCCTTTATAACCTGAACAGGGAATGGATCAGAAAACAAGGTGAGTTTTTCTCTGAGTCTGCCGTTTCCTTTTTTGCTGCTGTGATCTGGTTTTTGAAAAAATACAAGGATGGTCAGTTTTGTACTTTGCCCCATGCCATTGAACTGCTACAGATGGACTACGATGATTTGTTCGCGGTAATGGAGCAGGAAAAAGATGTCGCGAACATTATTAATCCTTTTATCAATGCACACAAACGCGGAGCCAGTGAACAATTGGAAGGACAGCTGGGAAGCCTGAAGATCGCCATTTCCAAGATCATCAGCCCTGAGATTTACTGGATATGTTCGGGCGATGATTTTTCACTGGACATTAATAATCCGGAATCACCCAAAATCCTTTGTCTGGCCAACAATCCGCTTCGGGTTGAAATGTACGGAGCGGTTTTATCGCTTTACATTACCCGGATGCTGAAGGTGATCAACAAAAAGAGCCAGCAACCCTCATCTCTGATCTTTGACGAGCTTCCTACTATTTACTTCCGGGGACTGGACACTTTGATTGCCACGGCAAGAAGTAACCGGATTTCTACTTTATTGGGAGTGCAGACCATTGACCAACTGATCCGGGACTACGGAAAAGAACAAGCCAATGCCATTACCAGCAACATCGGTAACGTGTTTTCGGGTCAGGCTGCCGGGGAAACGGCACGGTTCATTCAGGGAAGGATGGGCAAAATTCTTCAGGAACGGCAATCGGTCAACATCAACCGGAATGTCCAATCTTCTACTTTTTCCACACAACTTGATTTTCTGGTACCAGAAGGTAAGATTGCCACCTTGCCGCAAGGTTATATGGTGGGGCAGGTCGCCGACAACTTTGGAGAAGCCATCGCACAGAAAAACTTCAATTGCCTGATCAATGTCGATGTGAAAGCTCAGGAACTGGAAGAAAAGCGCTTTGTGCCAATCCCCGATTTTTACCAGTTTGACAACATTCCGGATGTTTTGGAACGCAACCGGACCAAAATACAAAACGACATCCGGTCAATTACTATTCAGAGATCGGTGTCAGATCAACTCGACCAACCGGATCAAACCAAACAAAAAACTTTAACTACTAAAAAATCCAAAAAATCATGATTCAAAATACCGTTTACTTCAAAAGCAGGCCATCCCAATTGATTAATCTGGAAACCTTCCTGTTGACAATTCTGGCAGTACCGGTTATCCGTTTAATGGATGGGATTCTAAAACAGCAACTCCCTGTTCAATTTATCCCTGCAAAACTGACTTTATATCTTTACCGGTTGCCCCATTATCTGAGCGCATTTGTTTTGCTGAATCTGGCTTATCAAGTCCTTCGGGTGTACTGCATCCGATACGAAATCCACGCTGAAGAGCTCAGGTACTATTCAGGAATTTTCCGGAGAAAACATGAGTTTATAGAAAACTATCGGATCAAGGATTACCGTGTGGAAAGGCCTTTGATATACCGCCTGTTTGGGCTGGGCAACCTAATCATTTACACCTCAGATAAAACGACTCCTATATTCCGGTTGAATGCTATCAAAGATCCGGAAGAAAAGTATAAAATCCTTCGTGGTTTGGTTGAACTAAACCGCAGGGAGAAACATGTATTTGAAGTTGATTAACCATTTAAAAAGTAAAAATTATGGAACAGAAAACGCGCATGACAACGGACCAGATTCCGTTTGAGAAACTGGAAAAAGTAGGTATCGACCGAAGCTTTGTTGGAAAGATGGAAAAGCAGGAATTGAATGATTTTCTGAACGGATTTCGTTCAGAAAAACTCTACACTGTCAACGCCAAAATTGGTGGAGAAGATTTCAAGATTCCGGCAAAGATTCGTTTGCAAAGCAAGGAGGACGGATCAGTTGACATTAAAGTTCACCCGATCCAACGATTGAACATCCCGGATGAGTATATGGGGCATAAGTTTACCAAAGAAGAAAAGGGCGCTTTACTCAATGAAAAGAACTTGGGCAAAGCGGTGGAACTGACTCCTAAAATTGGGGAACGTGGACCCTTCTACCTGAGCATTGATTCCAAAACCAATGAGCTGATACCTTTGCGGACCAGCTACATTCAGATTCCTGACAAAATCAAAGGAGCCACTTTATCGGTAGAACAGAAAGAAAATCTGGCAGCAGGGAAAAAAGTGACAGTGGATGGAATGACGGGCAAAGATGAAAAGAAGTTCTCTGCCGCTCTTCAGATTGATGCCGCATCTCGGAGAATTGGGTTTTCTGATTTCAAGCAGGAAAAACAAGGTCAATCCGAAACTGCCAAACAGGAAAAATCGGAAGGAAAACGACAAGGTGCAAAGCAAAGTGTCAGTTAGATTTTCCAGTTTTCAGAAGTGAAAAGTCATCAAAGACGGGAATAATTTCAAAAGGTTTTTCCTGTCTTTTTGATTGAAAAGGAGGTCGAAAGAGGGGAGGGAATCTCATGAAAGAGGGGAATGCAAGATACTATTATAAAAAGCAAATTTTTTGAGAAGATTTTT
>CAYRBM010000220.1:0-8408 GCA_964422425.1 uncultured Odoribacter sp. | reverse complement strand
CAGGCCAACCAAAGCGCCTGCCGAAAAGAAGGGTTATAAAATCACGATCAAAATGGACACAGAAGAATACTATACCTTAAAAGCTAAAGCACGTGATGCCGGGATTAATCGCAGCGAATTTATCCGCCTTTGTATCCGTTCGAGTGTGGTAAAACAACACCTCACATCGGAGCAGATGGGATTTATCCGGCAACTCAGCGGCATGGCCAACAACGTTAACCAGGTTGCACACCGGGCTAATGCTGCCGGGTATTCCGATGTACACAGGCAATGCCTTGCTATGAACGAGCGGTTGGACAACGTAATCAAAAAGATTGAAGATGATTGCTAAAATTGTACAAGGCCGTGGGTTTCGTGGCGTGATAAACTATGTCCTGGAAAAAGACCATTCTCATTTGCTTTATGCTGAAGGAGTAAGGCTGAAGGACAAAGAATCCATTATTCAAAGTTTTATTGTCCAGCAAAAGCTGAACCCAAAAATAGTAAAACCAGTGGCACATATTTCGCTGGACTTTTCTGTCCAGGATAAAAACAGACTGACCGATCAGTTTATGGCTGGAATAGCACTGGAATACATGGAAAAGATGGGATACCGGGAAACACAATACATTATTGCCCGGCACCACGACACAGACCATCCGCACATCCATATCGTAATCAATCGCATCGATAACAACGGGGAACGGATCTCCGACAAGAATGAAAAGCTGCGAAGCACCAGGATTTGTATGGAGCTGACCAAAAAGTATGGACTTTATATTGCTTCCGGCAAAGAAAACGTGAAAGAGCATCGATTAAAAGAACCCGACAAAACCAAGTACGAAATCTATCATGCCTTTAAATCGGCTATTCCAAACGCCAAAAACTGGAAAGAACTAAAATCGGAGTTGCTCCAGTCTGGCATTACAACGGAATTTCGAAGAAACGGGAATACAGATAAAATCCAGGGAGTACGGTTCGGAAAAAATGGGTATGAGTTCAACGGTTCCAAGATTGACCGGGCTTGCAGTTTTTCCAAAATCAATTACCAGTTGTATTTAAATGAAAAACAACACCATAACAAAAGCCTGCATAATTCAGCTCCAAACCCATCGGATCAACTAAACCGGGTGGACAATACAATGGATTTTGCCGCAGGACTTGAAAACGCAGCTTCTGTTTTGGGCGGATTGTTCGATTTTCTGAACACTCCATCTCATTACGATGAAAACGAGGCCGAATTCTTAAGAGCTGAAGCCCAACGGCGAATAAAGAAGAAAGATCACCAGCACCGTCACAGATTGTAAATAATTTAAAATTAATATTTATGAGTAGTAATAAAATGGATTCTTCGGCAGTTTATGCCCTATTCGAGGAATTGAAACACAAAATAGATGAGCTGGACAAAAATGCAACTCCGGACAACCAGACTAATTCAACTTTTGATATCGATGAGATTATATCACTGATTGAGGAGTTGAAAGTTCAGATCAACCAGCCCCAGTTCTCACAGGAACAGATAAAAAACCTGGGCCAGATTTCGGCCTACTCAATTGGCAAGGTTAACGAGAATTTTAGTAAAGCGTTCGCTGAACTAAAATCAGCAATCAAACCAATTGATGAAAAGATCAACCAGATAAAATCTCAGCAAAATATGGTTATTCGCAAAGAGCATGTTTTTACCGTTGATTTTCGAAACAGTAAAGCAGCTCTGACGATGATTTCGATGGGGCTAATCATTTTACTTTCTTTTGGTGGTAATATTTGGCAATCCGATAGGAATAGCCAATTAGAAGACAATGATTTGAAATACAGATATATCAAATCGATCAATGGGATTAATTCGGAGAATCTCAATAAACTCGAAGATATCTTTGTATACCATCGGGATGAAAAGTTGATCAAGGAGATTGGGGAAAAGGTGGAAGATTGGGAGAAAACAATACTAAAAACTGCGGAGAAAGTTGAGCATGAAAAAATAGAAAATTCTAGACCAAAAAAGTGATTGGATGATAAATCAGAAGGCAACTCAAAGCAACAAGTTCAATATTGGTAATTTCTTAATTTCAATTTAATGAGCGACTCAGAATTAGAAATTTGTAGTGTTTTATAACGAATCCTGGTTAAAACTTCTTTTTAATTGAGGTTATGTTTATTTCATTTGTTTTATCTTCGAAGAAATAAATGATAGGCCTTTTCATGAAACGTCATCTTAGAAAAGTAATATTTCTTCCTGCTAATAACACCGTTTTGACCGATAGTGAATTTATTGGCACGAAACTAATTGAAGTGAGCAGAGATGATTTCTATGATTTGCCTCTCTGGAAACGGATTTTATCTCTGATTCTTCCCAAAATTGGTAAAGAACTTATTCCTGATCCCTCCAATGAACGCAATTACCAGGGAAGTATTTGGAAAGCCATCGAAGACTTCAAGAGGTTCGGATTCGAGGTGATGCTATACCCAGAAAATGAATCTTCATTAAGTCTGGAAGAAATCCGAACCGGATTGCAGATTTTAATTGAAAAAAATCTGGCTGTTGGAATGCTTCAAGGCAACAGGATGGGCGATTTTCTTAGAGCAATTGACGATTTTAATATCAATTTTCATAACTCAATCTTAGTTTCCAAAGAACCTGAAGTTATAGAGCCATTTTTAGAGTGTTACATGCCTTCAAATCGCTACGATGGATTTCTTAAATTCCCCGACAAACCATTTTGTTTTGGTATAATTTATTGGAATTCATCTAATTCTGAAGTTGAGAAGACCCTTACGTTCAGTGGCAAAAAGGAAATACCTTTCGAACTTGCCCGACTAATCTATCCGGGAAACCTGGTCTATTCTTCTGGGGAATTCCCATTCATGACTGATCGGATTTTATATATTGAAAATTTCTACAATAGCCCCGTTAATATTTTTATCGCTGAAAACATCGCATGGATAAAGCGAAAAGCTGAAGAAAAAGGTTGCAGTTTCGTCTATTTAAATGAACTTTCAAATGAAACTCAACTCCAAGAATTCCTTACAGAATATATCAGCTATTATTATCCCGACCGCCAAGCTGGATTTATAACCGATTTCTTATCGTTTCATCAAAAACTGCAATCCATTACTTGGTGTACGGTTTTGTTAGATTTATTGAATCTGCCAGCATTTGACACTCCTGCACTTATCAGGAACCGTGCATCGATTGGTGGTGCCGGGCTTAATGAATATTCCGTTTTTACTTTAGACAGCAAAAAGGATATTCAATTGCAGTTTGAGCAATATTTTGAAAATATTCAACCTGCAGGAGATATTTCTCATCTACGTTTCTCTCTTGCCAAAAATCCGAAAGAAACTGCCGACGATAAATTTACCAGCGAAGCCAGTCAATTAACGGAGGATATCATCCAAAAGATTGAATACTTGAAGGCCAATGGAATGCACTCCTTACTAGCAGAGATTGCACTACGCATTTATAGCAACCATGACCAAATATCTATAGATAGCCCAAATAAATCTGGACAAAAGCTTGAAATTAAGGCTGATGTAAGCCCTGTAATTAGCCGGTTACGTGTTGAATGGGTTTCGAAATATGATTTTCAAATACTGTTGCCTGATTATGGAAATATGATTGTGGAAATGCCTCGTTTACCAAAAGCACTTTATTACTTCTTTTTGAAACACCCTGAAGGCGTGATGCTGAATTCATTGGCTGATTACAAAGGGGAATTACTTCATATCTACCAGAAAATTAGCAACAAAGGAGATAAAGAGGAAATTATCAAAAACATCGACCGGTTAATAGATCCTTTGGATAACTCAATAAATGTAAATTGTTCGAGGATTAAAAGTGCTTTTGTGAAACTGATTGACGACCGATTGGCCAAGCACTACTACATAACCGGATGGAGAGGAGAGGTAAAAAGGATAACTCTTAACCCCGAATTATTAGAAATAATTAATCTTTTCTAACTCACTGCAAGCTTGCAGAAATTAGCCCTTTAGTCGCCCAGTAGCTACTTTTACGGAGTAGCTTTATTACCAAACAAAAATATTTAGCATTGAGCAGCTTTAGCGCCAGGTATCAATACCTGTGTGCATGGTAATAAAGCGTCTGCTTCACGCTTTATTATTTAACTATTTGTAAATCATTAAAATCAAAAAATCAGCATGAAAATCCAATTTCTTTTTTCCTTGTTACTTCTCCTTTTCTTTGTCAGTTGTAAGAAAGACGATAATAACGATGAAAACAACGTGGCAAATGGAAAAACCACGGCAGTATTCAATCCTAACTTGACCTATGGTTCATTGACTGACCAAGATGGCAATGTATATAAGACCATAAAAATTGGCAGCCAAACCTGGATGGCCGAAAATTTAAGAACTACAAAATACAATGATGGTACCGACATTACGCTCATCACTGATGAATCAATCTGGTTAAACGAATGGAAATTGTATAAAGATGGAGCATACTGTAACTACAACAACACGAAAGATTTAGATACCATTGCAACTTATGGCAGGCTTTATAACGCCTACACCATGAAAATCGGGAAATTAGCTCCAAAAGGTTGGCATGTTTCAACCAAAGAAGATTGGAATACATTAAAAAGTTTTATTGGCTATACCGAGATCGATAAAATGAAAGAAGCAGGAGATAAACACTGGAAGGGACAAAGTGCAGGAACAAATGAAACTGGTTTTACCGCTTTAGCTGGTGGAAGACGCAATATTTACGGTTTTGAAAGCATTGACTTTAAGGCAAACTGGTGGATTTATACGCTCGAATCCGATACAATTTGTCCTTTTGTTCAAATTCATGCTGATTATACCGGATTCTTTATTTCAAACGAAGATAAAAATGTCGGACTCTCTGTACGTTGTGTAAAAGACAATTGAAGATCATTCGATTCATAATTTCTAACAATAACTTTAATAATGATTTAAGGGGAAAGACCTATATTTATTGAATAAATATTACATCAAAAAAGATCCCAAATAATTAAAATATGACAATATTTTCTCGCTATTATGATGCTAATGGAAAACTCCATGAAACGACAATGGAGCAATTAGATGAACTTTTAAAAAATGAAAATAATAAGATTCAAATAGCCAATTTAATCTACCATAGATACTATGAACGATACTTAAAAATCTTTGATTATGATGATGATAATTCAAAGGAATACCACCATTGCGATGGAAATAAGACACGAAGATCCACCTTTAAAATGGAGTATAAAAATGGATTTGCAATAATGGTAAATTGCTGTTTGGTAATAGAGTCTTTAGCTTCCTTTTACACTGGGACAAACTTTATCACCACAAAAGGAGATGATGCTTATAATCTAATTTTTAAGAAAGCATCAGAATATGGCAATAGCTTAACTGTTTTCGAAAATAACAATATTTATAAGCATATAAGAAATGGACTATTGCATCAAGGTGAAACTTATGGTGGTTTTAAAATAAGAAGAAATGGGCCATTATTAGAAGACAATGTAATCAATGCAACTTTATTCTTTGATGAGTTAAAACGGTTCTTGAAATCTTATTGCACAGACCTTTCCTCCGAAACCGCAAAATGGGATGATGATTTATGGAGAAAATGCCGAGATAAACTAGGATGTATTATAAATAACTCTCGCATGCAAAAATAGAATTGTTGAACCGACATTTTAAAATCTTACGATGAGAACAATTAAAGCAAATAAACTTAATCTTTCATCAGTTATGGTTGATGCGAATTATATTATTCCGGTTATTAAAACAGTAGATATTCCTTCCAAGGAACTAATTTATCTGGTACTAAAAGAAGAATTTATGAATGCTGAAGAAGAGGATGAAATTCGTCTTGCTTATCCTAAAATTGCAGATGGTCAAATCAAAATCGAAGAAGAAGGAAAGCTAAACACATATTCTGGCCTACTTGAAAAAAAGAAAAATCTTACTATAGTTGAATAATCAACACTACTTTTGAAACTCTATAGCAAAAATGGTAAATTAGTAAACGATGGATTTAATAATTAAAGACCTTCAACTAGTCCCGGTCCATAGTAATCAATTAGCAAGACTTGAAAATACTTTGTTTATTACTAATCGGCTGCTTTTTAACGGCATGGACGGCTTATTTAATGAAGCATTCTATCTGATTAACAGCAAGGATATTGAAAGAGGATTAGAAAATTTCTGTTTATTATTTGAACTCAACGACCAGTATCTGAATGACGAAAAATTTAAATTTACTGCAGGATCAATTGATGATTCAACAAAAGCAATTGAACTTTTTACCAAGGCAATCGAATTAAATCCAAATTTTAAGTTTTCGCATTTTGGGCGAGGAATTGCAAAATATCAGATTAAAGATTATAAAGGTGCTATAGAGGATCAAACATCAGCAATAAAAATTGATTCATCATTTATCAGGGCATATATAAATAGAGGCGAATCAATATACTGGGACAATTTTTTTAGACCAGGTAGGTCGGAATTTTATAAAATTGCGATTTCTGATTATGATAAAGCCATTGAATTATCCCCCCTATCTATTGATTTTTATATTAAGAGAGCCGATGCAAAGTGGGCTATAAGTTTTCAGGATTCAATTAACGATTGTACAAAAGCGATTGAGATTGAACCAAACAATGCCTCTCTATATAATATTCGTGCTTCAAAGAAAACTCATATAGACCCCAAGGGAGCTATTGATGATTTAACAAAAGCCATTGAAATTGAACCAAATAATGGCACATTCTTCTTTAGGCGTGGACTTCTCAGGCATAATATGGGAGACCATGAAGGAGCAATAAATGATTTAAATAGGAATATTGAAATAAATCAGAAGAACGGACAAACAATGAGTTTGGATACAATTTTTCGAGCTCGTGCAAATATAAAAATGAAACTAAACGATTTTTTGGGCGCTATTGATGATTATACTAAGGCTTATGATATTTCATCAAACGGAGCCTATTTGATGTTCCGCGGAGAGGTAAAATACACCATCGAAGATTATTTAGGCGCAATTAATGATTACTCCCTTGCAATTGAATGCCATCCTTATGCTAATGCCTACAAGTATAGAAGTCTGGCTAGAAGAAAGCTTGGAGACATTATTGGTGCAGAACAGGATATTTTCGAATACGATGAACTTATAAAAAAAGAGAATGCAAACAGAAGCAATATTTGAGAACATAGCTGAACGGATTGAACTGGAAATCAGCCAAGCTCAAAAGTCTATTTTTATCGCGGTAGCTTGGTTCACTAACAAAAACCTTTTCAATGTATTGCTAAAAAAAGCAAGAAACGGGTGTTCAATTTCTATCATTATTTCAAATGATAGTATAAACCAGAATTCGCATATTGATTTTGACCAACTATCAGTTAATAAATCTTGCATTTATCGGGTTGGCAATGGAGATACTGAGCTTATGCATAATAAGTTTTGTGTAATCGATTACTGCACTGTTATTACTGGCTCGTATAATTGGAGCTACAAAGCAGAAAGCAATTTCGAAAATGTCATCATCACAACCAACGATACTATATTAGCTAAGCAATTCATTAGTGAATTTAATCATATTCGTAAACGATATTTCCCCGACGAACCAAAGACCGAGAGCTTATTCCCGATTACCAAAATCGTCAAACGATTAGAGATTCTTAAAAACTACATTCTACTTGAAGATATTCAAGAAGTTAAAAAAGAAATATCCAAACTGAAAGAATACAGTTTTAATGCTGATCTTGAAAGTATAATAGAAGATGTTCGAGCGAATGAATTTGGTTCGGCAATAAAAAAGATTCAAGATTTTATATTTAAAAATCATCAATTAGCCATCTGGACAGATCCGGAGATTGCAGCTCTTAAGCTTGAAATTAAAATTATTGAAAATCAGCTTAATGCTTTCGACAATGAAAAAATAGAATTGGAAAAATTGCTTTTGGAGTTTCATCATCGTCACACAATTGAGTTGGGTAACATTATTCTAGAAATTCTGCGTTTACAAAAAATTAAATTTAAGTCAGATCAAGCGAAATATCAGGAAGCTGAAAATGATGAAAAACAGTACCAGGAACAAGTTAACGTAGAAAAGAAGAAAGTAATCTTTGATTTGACAGAAGAAGAGATAAAGGAACTCAAAAAGAAGTTTCGAAAGGCAACTGTTTTATGTCATCCTGATAAAGTAAGCGATGAGCTAAAAGCTGCAGCGCAGGCCATCTTTATCGAACTTAAGTCAGCATATGATACAAATAATTTAAAAAAAGTAACCGAGATATTAAACAACCTTGAAGCCGGAAATTATTTTAAACCAATATCAGAAACGGTTTCAGAAAAAGAATTATTAAAAGTTGCAATTGCTGAACTTCGAAGACGAATTAAAACTTTTGAAACAGAAATCATTACAATTAAGAACAGTGAAACATTTACAACTATC
>CAYRBM010000219.1:0-8473 GCA_964422425.1 uncultured Odoribacter sp. | reverse complement strand
GGTTCAACAACACTAAGCGTAAATCCCAAGAAATGCTTTGATCTTATGATTGTTTGTCAAAGTCTTATGAAGTTTTCAACGATTGTTGAAGACGATTTTAAACCATATATAAATAATGTGATAAGTACATCTTTTAATAGTCTTTTAGCGCATGCAAAACATTTAGATTCAAGTTCTAAAATAGCATTAAAGAGACAAATTACTATTAATAAAAATCTATTCGACCATATGAAGAAATCTAGAAATATTAAGTTTAAAATTGAAAGTTTATTATTCTCTCTATTTCCTAATAGAGTTTTTGAATTATATAATTTACTAAAAAGATAGTTATTACAATTAGGAGATATTAATTATAATTTTTTTTTACCGGTTAATGAAATCAAGTCTACTTTATATCATTAATTTAATTACCTGCTTTTTGCCCGACACCCGCTTTTTTGGTTTAAAAAGGATTTTATATCGATCAGCCGGAGCAACAATTGGTAAAAATGTAAGGATTTGTTCTTCCGCGAAAATTTTGGGTAATGGAAGTTTGACAATTGGTGAAAACACCTGGATTGGTCATGAAACAATGATCATTAGTTCCTCTAATATATTGATCGGCAAAAATGTGGATATTGCTCCAAGGGTTTATATTGGGACGGGTACTCACGAGGTTGATCCAACGGGTTCGCATTCCGCAGGACAAGGGATAAGCAAAGAGATTATCATTGAAGATGGAGTTTGGATTGGTGTGAATTCAACCATTCTCCCAGGAGTTAACATTGGGCAAAAAACAATAATTGCTGCTGGGTCTGTTGTTACAAAATCATTTCAAAAACTTCTAGTAATTGGAGGTATTCCCGCCAAATTTATTAAAAAACTGGAATAGAAATATATTCAATGTTAAAAATCAAAAATACCGCTACCGTCATAATCGCATTAACTGCAATCCTGCAGGCTCTTGCATTTAGTGTTACTATTCCTCAACCTGTTTATTATGGTATCATTAGTGTTGCGATAATTTTTGTACTCATAAACTCTCGTTCATTAAATTTAAACTGGACGATTATTTTCTTTATCGGTGCAGCAATATTAAGCTTAATTTTAAATACAGTCCCCCCCATATTCAAAGCGCAACAAAGATTAATTGCATTTATTTTAATATTAAGTCTTGTAGGTCCCCTAATAAATTCAAATTATTCTTATTCTTTAAAGTTATCTTTATTTAATTATTTAAATAAGATAATTTTATTTTTAGCTTCTGCTTCTTTCTTAACTTATTTGTTAGGAATTTCTTTGGGTATAACAGGGAAAAATGCAGGTCTTTTTAACCATAGTATGATGCTTGGTCCAATTGCAGGAGTTTCTTTGATTAATGCTATCTATTTAAAAACAAAGCTAAAAAACAAGCAAAAATCGAAAAAAATCATATTTGTCTTAAATTTCACACTTATTCTTTTATTTCTTTCTTTGTTAATTTCCAGTTCGAGAGCTGCAATCATAGGGACTGTTGTAGGTATAATCTTTTATTTTTACAAACTATATCAGAGTCGCTTTTCAAAATTTTATAAAACTATATTTTCAATTTCATTACTAATACTAATTAGTTTTCCTTTATGGGCTGACTATACTACCGGTGTTATAAATAAAATGGAATATTCGCAAAGTCAAAATGACTTTGCGGCATCTCGCAGAGATCACTGGGGAAAAAGGCTTAGTGAATTTAACTCATCACCGGTTTATGGGATTGGTTTTGCTACAGTTGATGTAAAAAGTGGGAAATTCATTGATTGGAATAAAGAAAACGGGGGCATTGAACCAGGTACATCATGGATATCCATATTATCTATGACAGGAATATTGGGATTTATTCCTATCGTTATTTTTTTCCTGATACAAATTCGTTTTATCATAAATAATAAAGAAAACATTGATGAAAATGCAGTTTTGGGAGGAATACTCTTTTTCTTTATCACTCATATGTTTGCAGAAGGTTATTTCTTAGCCGCGGGTGGCCTGCTGACTTTTTATGTTTGGTTACTTTTAGGAATAATCAATGGATATAAAAAATATAAATTTGTAGAAATTTTTAAGGAATGCTAAAAATTTTAATAGACTTCGTAGCAGAATTTGCCAATAAAAAAAATGATTTGTACGCGATAAATCCCATATAACCGAAAAAAGCTTCTTGTTTTCATTTTTTATACTAATCATAAACACCAAGGGATTTAAAACAACTGATTAATTAATCTTTTCAAAATAATTCATCTTTTAGCAGAAAAGCATTCATTATATCATAAAAAATTCATGCATAATGAAACTAATTATCACTAATCTCCCTTCCTTTTATAAGATAAATCTATACAACAGGATAAATGAGCAAATAAAAATCTATGTCATTTTCACTGGTGATACCGCAAGCATTCGGAATAAAGATTTTTTTGAAGGTGAAATACGGTTTAACTACTCGCATTTATCATCAGATGCGATATATCGAAAAGTATTTGAATTTATCAATATCCTGCATCAAAATAAATTTGAGGAGTTAATTATTGGTGGTTGGGATTCTATCTACATGTGGTTAGCGGCTTTTTTCCCTTGCTCTTCAAAAAAATCGATAGTTGTTGAATCCAGCATATTGGAAAGCAATACTTCGGGGTTAAAAGGATTCTTAAAAAAATTTTTTTTATTCCGAATTGCAGTGGCATATGTTTCTGGTCAATCTCAAAAAGAATTGTTACATGCACTCAATTTTAAAGGGAAATGCATTACAACAAAAGGAGTTGGAATTTTCAATGTACGTCCACAGCCCAAATTCGAAGAAAGAAATACGATTAAAAATTTTCTATATGTGGGCAGGTTGTCTCCCGAAAAGAATCTCCAATTTTTAATTGAAACATTTAATCAATTACCCTATCTTACTTTAAATATTGTAGGTTTTGGGCCACAAGAAGATTTCTTAAAGTCGATTGGAGGAAACAATATCATTTTTCATGGTGCTATCCCTAATGCGCAACTATATGATACTTATCGAAAAAATGATGTTTTTATTCTTCCATCTATTTCTGAAACCTGGGGTTTGGTTGTGGAAGAAGCATTAAATAATGGGCTTCCGGTAATCGTCAGTGACCATGTGGGATGTGCAGCAGAAATTATCAATGAAACAAATGGATTGATCTTCGAATTGACTAATCCTGAGAGCTTAAAAAAAACTGTAACGAAAATGTTGAATATAGACTATTATAACAGTCTTCGCTTAAACATCAGCAAATTAAATTTTGAAGAAATTGCAGAAGAACAGGTAAAGTGTTACCTGTAAACAGTAAAAATGAAAAATATTCTTCAAATTAATACAGTCGTCAATTACGGCTCCACAGGCCGCATTGCTGAAGAAATTGGGCAAACAGCGATTAACACCGGTTGGGATAGTACTATTGCTTATGGGCGATATGAACGCCCAAGTCAATCGAAATTAATTCGGATTGGTACAGATTGGGATATAAAATTGCATGGATTACAAACCCGATTGCTAGACCGGCATGGATTGGGCTCGGTAAATGCGACGGAAAAACTGATTGAACAAATAAAAGAGATACAACCAAGTATCATTCACTTGCACAACTTACATGGCTATTACCTGAATATCGAGATTTTTTTTAACTATTTAGCAAATGCTAATATTTCTGTCGTCTGGACCTTACATGATTGCTGGGCAATGACCGGCCATTGTGCCAACTTTGATTATATAGGTTGTCAAAAATGGAAAACCAGTTGTTTTAATTGCCCACAAAAAAAATCATATCCTACTTCATTCTTCGTTGATCGTTCCATAAAAAATTATCAATTAAAAAAGAAACTGTTTTCTTCAGTTCGAAATCTTCATATTGTTACGGTATCAAACTGGCTACGTGAAATTACCAGTCAATCTTACCTTGCTCAATATCCCATTCAGGTTATTAACAATGGAATTGATATTCAAACATTTTCACCTCAAAATAACCTTGAAGAAATCCGCACTAAATATGGGATTGGCAATCGATTTATGTTGGTGGGAGTTGCCACAGCCTGGTCGGAGCGAAAAGGTCTTAATGATTTTATAGAGTTAAGCCGGATTTTGGATACTGAAAATGCCGTGGTTTTAGTTGGGCTTTCAGAAACGCAGCTAAAATTCCTTCCTAAATCTATCATTGGTATTCCAAGAACTGAAAACACCACCGAATTAGCTCAACTTTATTCTGCTGCTGATATCGTGCTCAACCTTTCAGCCGAAGAAACCTTTGGATTAACCACTGTAGAAGGTTTTGCCTGTGGAACTCCGGGAATCGTTTATAATTGTACGGCAAGCCCTGAATTAATAACTTCAGAAACCGGGATTGTTGTTGAAAAAGGAAATGATCAGGAATTGCTTAAAGCCATTGAAACCATTAAAGCAAACGGGAAAGTGAGTTACAGCAAAGCTTGTCGTGAACGGGCGGAAAAATTGTACAACAAAGATGATCGTTACATGGATTATCTGAAACTATACGAAACCATACTAAGAACTAAATAATACGGATTTTTACGGATGAACGCAGATTGAACGTCATTGGTAGCAACCAAAGGATAGCGTGGCAATCCGTTCAAAATAAAGATTGCTTCACTATGTTCGCAATGACGGCAACGTCATCAGCGTTCTAAAAATTATACACCCATGTTTAAAAACAAAACCTTACTCATTACCGGCGGCACCGGTTCGTTTGGTAACGCCGTGTTAAATCGTTTTTTGGAAACCGACATCAAGGAAATCCGTATTTTCTCGCGCGACGAAAAGAAACAAGACGATATGCGGCACCAGTACCAAAACCCAAAGATTAAATTTTACATTGGCGATGTGCGCGATAAGCGCAGTGTGGATGGCGCCATGTTAGGAGTTGATTATATTTTCCATGCAGCCGCACTCAAACAGGTTCCTTCGTGTGAGTTCTTTCCTACCCAGGCCGTTCGCACCAATGTATTTGGTACCGAGAATGTTTTGGATTCGGCCATTCAGCATGGCGTTAAAAATGTGGTGGTTTTATCAACCGATAAAGCCTGTTACCCCATTAACGCGATGGGCATCAGCAAAGCCATGATGGAAAAAGTAGCCATAGCTAAAGGAAGAGCGCTGGGAAAGAAGGCAGCCACAACGATATGCTGTACGCGCTATGGCAACGTGATGGCTTCGAGGGGTTCGGTCATTCCGTTGTTTGTCGATCAGATCAAAGCCGGGAAAAACCTGACGGTAACCGATCCGAACATGACCCGTTTTATGATGACCTTAAACGATGCGGTTGATTTGGTGGTATATGCTTTCCTGAACGGAGAGAATGGCGACTTGTTTGTACAAAAGGCTCCGGCAGCAACCATTCAAACATTGGCCGAAGCGCTGATTGAATTGTATGAGGGAACCAGCGAAATCAAAACCATAGGTACCCGTCATGGTGAAAAGTTGTACGAAACACTGGTTACCCGTGAAGAAATGGCCAAAGCTGATGACCGGGGTGGTTATTACCGGGTTCCCTGTGATTCACGAGACTTGAATTACGACAAGTATTTTGTTGAAGGAGAAGAAGAAATCTCGAAGATTGAAGATTACCACTCGCACAATACGCATCGCCTGGATAAAGAAGGGATGAAGGAGTTGCTGTTAAAACTTCAGTTAATCAGGGATGATATCGGATTGTAAGTAATACAATTTATTGTCGTAATTAATAATTCACTCACCCCCAGCCGCCTGAAGATGGCTTTGCCCCTCTCTACATGTAGAGAGGGGGAAGACCGATTTATCGGGCTTGGGGTGAGTACAAAAAAATACTTCAATAATTTGTTCTTATTATTTCCATGGGATATTCAAAAGAAAATTGACATGAAATTGCCATAAGAACTAAAGCTCATACAAACCGAAAGTGAATAAATGGCTATTCCATGAGTACGTACCAACGTTTAATAAAATAGAAACAATTTATACGAATGAAAATTTTAATAACCGGGGCAAAGGGTTTTATTGGGAAAAACCTGATTGCCGAACTTAGGAACCAGGGCTATGCCGATTTACTTGAATTTGACGTTGATACGGACAAAAGCCTGTTGAATGAATATACCAAATCCTGCGACTTTATCTTTCATTTGGCAGGAGTTAACCGCCCTGAAAATCAGGAAGAATTTATGCAGGGAAATTTTGGATTCACTTCCGAACTTTTGGAAAATCTTCGAAAATACAACAATAAAGCGCCAGTCGTAATTAGTTCATCCGTACAAGCTGAACTAGGCAATGCTTATGGGCAAAGTAAAAAAGCAGGAGAAGACCTGCTATTCGATTATGGAATTGAAAACAACATACCGGTATTCGTTTATCGGTTGCCCAATGTATTTGGAAAATGGTGCCGCCCCAATTACAACAGTGCGGTGGCTACTTTCTGTAACAACATTGCCAACAATTTGCCCATTCAGATCAATGACCCCTCTGTAATCATGAAACTGGTATATATCGATGATGTTGTAAACTCATTCATCGATAAACTTAAAAACACTCCTGAGGGGATTACAGTAAAAGGTCATTTTGAACCAATAGCTCCTGTTCACAAAATAACATTAGGAGGAATAGTTGATTTGTTGAACGCTTTCAACGGAAGCAGAACAACACTAGAGGTACCCAAGTTAGATGATTCATTTACCAAAAAGCTCTATTCAACTTATTTGAGTTATTTGCCCACCAACGGTTTTAGCTACCCGTTGAAAATGAATACCGACAACCGGGGCTCTTTTACCGAATTTTTAAAATCACCTGATCGCGGACAGGTTTCAATAAATATTTCGAAACCGGGAATTACCAAAGGAAACCATTGGCACCACACCAAAAATGAAAAGTTTTTGGTAGTCAGCGGCACAGGAGTCATCCGTTTCCGAAAAATTGATTCAGACGAGGTTATTGAATACTTTGTTTCAGGAGAAAAGCTGGAGGTTGTGGATATTCCTGTTGGCTATACCCATAACATTGAAAATTTAGGAACTACCGATATGGTTACGGTCATGTGGGTAAACGAAGTGTTCGACTCCTCGAAGCCAGATACCTATTTTGAAAAAGTGATTCGTGATTAGTAATTTAATGTCCTTTAATTTAGAGATTCATTATAGAACTCACCCCAATCCTCGCGAAGCTCGGATTCCCCCCTCTCTTTGCAGAAAGAGAGGGGGAGACCCCGAATTTTGGGGTCAGGGGTGAGTACACTTAAAAATACAACAATAAATTGTTTCCAATACATAGCAGGGAAATCATGACAACTAATTTATCAATTTCTTTATATCGCATTGGCAAGCAGTGCTGAACTGGAAACCCAGCTAATCATCTCAAATAGGCTTGGTTTTGTTGAAAATGAAGAATCACAGGAATTAATAACTGAATTAAACACTATCTCAAGAATGCTTCAGGGACTTATTAAATCCATCAAATAATAAAATGCAAATCATGTCAAATAATAACGATCGATCACCAGTTACCAATCACCAATCACCAGTTACCAAACTCAAAGTCCTTACCGTTGTTGGTACGCGTCCTGAGATTATTCGTTTATCGGAAGTCATCAAAAAGCTGGACCAAACAGAAAGCATAGAGCATGTATTAGTTCATACCGGTCAGAATTACGACTATGAACTGAACGAAGTATTCTTTAATGATCTGGGGTTACGCAAGCCCGATCATTTTCTGAATGCTGCCGGTGTTAATGCCACAGAAACCATCGGACAAATCATCATCAACATTGATCCGGTGCTTGAAAAAGAGCAACCCGATGCTTTTTTAGTGTTGGGCGATACCAACAGTTGTTTATGCGCCATTCCTGCAAAGAAACGCCGCATCCCGATTTTTCACATGGAAGCAGGGAACCGTTGTTTCGACCAGCGGGTGCCCGAAGAAACCAACCGACGAATTGTGGATCACATTTCCGACATCAATATGACCTACAGCGATATTGCCCGTGAATATCTGTTGCGTGAAGGTTTGCCAGCTGACCGGATTATTAAAACCGGCAGCCCCATGTTTGAAGTATTGAATGCCAATAGGGATAAAATTGATACTTCTGATGTATTGGCAAGACTATCACTTGAAAAAGGCAACTACTTTGTGGTTTCGGCCCACCGCGAGGAAAACATCAACAGCGACAAAAACTTCTTTGGATTGATCAATGCTCTAAACTGCATTGCCGAGACTTACGGATATCCCATTATCGTAAGTACACATCCTCGTACCCGCAACCGGCTAAATGAACTAACCAATCACCAATCACTAATCACCAATCACCTCATCCAATTCCTCAAACCTTTGGGATTCCATGATTACAACCATCTTCAGAAAAATGCAAAGGCGGTGTTATCCGACAGCGGAACGATCTCTGAAGAATCGTCCATTATGAATTTTCCGGCCTTGAATATTCGTGATGCACACGAACGCCCTGAAGCCATGGAAGAAGCTTCGGTG
>CAYRBM010000218.1:0-8490 GCA_964422425.1 uncultured Odoribacter sp. | reverse complement strand
CCCAGGATTTTCTTTACGCTGACGTTGACTTTAATTTTTTCCATATCGTGTTTTCAAATATTTTAAGTTGTGCTGAAATAAAAAAGCGGCTTACCGTGTTACGATAAGCCGCTTTTCATTGTTGTTCTCAAATTGAGTCATAGCGCTACATCCCTCCACGGTTCTGTGAAAAGTTTCTGCGCCACCACCAATTTGTTAACATCACCTGATTCATCTTTATTTCAATCTAAAAAATAAAAAAGCCTGCATCTTTTGAGGAGCAGGCCAGTATCTTAAAAAATACAAATATGGCTTTTAACTCCTCGATTTACCAAGAAGACCCCACCACAGGTGCCATACTGTATTTAAGTTTTTAGTCATCATTAAATTTTTCGCGTCAGCAAAAAAATGAAATTAATGTCAAAATAACAAGTCTTCATCCGAAAAAGTTTTGCTGCCGACAAAAATGCTTCGGGCTTAACCGGCTATTGAGCCAGTGTAAACCTGAAACTTATCCCAAAATTGGTGTTGGATGTATTGAACGAACCGACCAACGGACGATTCAAAATTTTATCGTAATAAAGCCTCAACTGAAAACGATCGCTGAGCATGTAATCGGCTGTGGTTTTGAGTGTAATTGCATTTTGTCCGGCGGTTAACTGATCATCTTCTTCTACAATTTTTCGAAGTATAGTCTTATTTTTTCGGAACGAAAGATCTGCCCGTATATTTAAATCATTGGAATAGGCCTGCTGAGATTTTTTTGTTTTTACAATTAAATCCATGCGGGTAAAACGATAACCTAACCCAAACGACATTTCATTACTCAAAATTTCGGTTATCTGGTTATTGGCAAAACTTAAGGCCAGATTTCGTGATGATTTCAATTCAGCCCGTGTCTCAAAATCATTGATCCAGGTAATGTCCATGTTGATGAGCGGGCTAAACTGCTCGGATATACTTACCGAACCAATGTCGTTCGGCCCGATAAAATCACCCAATGTATTGCGAACATAGCTGAACCCATCGCCATAGAGTTTATCATCGTAATCGAGGTTCGAAATAAACGATCCAACATTATAACTTGACCGATAAGCATGGCTGAAGCTGAGTGTCTTCACGTATTTATTCAGCCATTCCACCTGCGAAACCATACCTTCATAAGTGACTCTCCAGTTGGGGCGCATGTATTTGAGCGATGGGAAAGGACTCAATGCCACTTTATCAGGTGATTGACCTGTATAGGCAGCAATAAATGCCGGAACCATCACCTGAGGAGAAGTTGGTCCATAACCAACCGGAAATCCTGTTTTAGGATCCGGCGGACCTTTAGGATCGTACCCTCCTGGTACCTGATTGTTTACCACACGCTGAGCAGCTAATCGCTCTGCAATTTTTATCCGATAATCTTTCAGGTTTTGGAAGGCTTGTGAAGCAGGAACACTTTCCTTACCCATTTTACTGAACGCCGTTTTCATGGTATTGACCGACATGGTAAAATTACCACGCACCGAACGGTCGAGTGCATCGAAACGACCGGTACTGTTATTATAGTTGTAAAACTCGGTTGTGCGTTCCGAATAAACCCGGTTGGCATTGATGTCGATACGCAAATCGGGGAAAGGTTCAACATTAGCCCTAAAATTCCAGTTCTCACTTCTTGACATTACAAAAGGTGAATTCAGACTTGAGTCACGGGTAATCCAACCATTACGTGCAGCCCGTTCTGCAAAATTTTTATCCTGCCATCCCAAAAGGAAAGGTATTCCTGGAGCAGTAGTTTGACTGCCCAAATTGCCAAACATATTTTGATCAGGAGTATATTTTCCGGAACCAAAAATTTGAGGAACCGGCATAAACCCTGGAAGAACAGTTCCATCGGTTCCTGAATAAGACAGCGATATGTTGCGCACTCCCATTAATGCCCGCAACGAATAAACAAGCAGTTTTTGTCCCAGGTCGCCATTCTTCTCAACCTTGCCTTTAACTACAAATTTCACTCCCGATAAACTTTTATCTGATGTAAAACTTACCCGATCTTTGTTGATAACAGATACCTGTCCTTCAATTGGAGTGCCGTCTTTGGCCATAGCAGTAACTTCCACATTTTCGGTATTCAGCTTATGGAAAATCGATTTGGGGGTATTTGCCCGCAACCTGACGTTTTCAGTGGAGTACTGCACTTCCTTGATTTTGGGCTCAGACTTTTCGCGCTCCGGAGCAGCTGGCTGCCGGCGTTGTTGTCCTTGCTGTCCTTGTTGCCCCTGACGGGATTGCTGCGACCGCTGCATACGCTGCATCTGACGGGAACTGGTTCCGTACTTCTGGTTAATTTCCTGAAGGAATTTCACCTTATTGTAGAGGGTTACCACGTTGAGCATCCCGTTGATTTGCACCTGACGCGAGTTCTCAATCACATTTCCAAGTACAACTGACTTGTCTGTTAATGGTCCCGCCTGCCAGTCATACATCCCCTGATAACGGGCCGAAACCGAAGTCCAGTCTAGCAACGGGAGCTTATTGATCGGTACCATATAGTTGGCACTAAACATGTGATGGTACAAGGTTGGTCTTCCCAAATTATACAAGTTGGTCAAAATAGAATCTTTCTTCCACGCGTAATCATCGTCATGCCGGTTGATTCGACCTTCCGGCTCATCAATACGGGCGGTATTCTCCGATGAAAAGTCAATTTCGAGCGTACGTGTCAGGTTATAACGTAAATCAAAATATCGGTTCCAGATGAAATCTTTGTTGAAAGTCCTCGGAATAATCATATTCGGATTGGAGATATTCCGAAGCTGAACCTCGTTGTAATGCCTGTAAAGGTCGGTACGAAACGAGAATTGCGATGGCAACGGATAAATATTAAAATCGCGGATCAACCTGAAAGCGTTTTTGTTCAGCACCTTGGAATTCTTGAACGGTTCAACAGCTTCGGGACGACCATTAAAGTTGTAACTGAATAATCCGCGGTAATTTTTATCGATGCTTTCTTCGATGTTGATGCTCCGCTTGGTCATCTCGTTATAGGAATAGGTTACCGAGAAGTTGGCCGGATCGTAAATTTTTGGTTTACCCGATTTATGTGAACGATCAACTTTCACATTGGTGAAATTCAAACTTTTCCGGGTAACTACATCCTGGGCTATTTGTTTTATAGAATCACGCTCTGCCTTACTTTCGGTGCGATTAAGAGCATCCTTCATCTTGATATCCGGATCGAGCGGGTTGTATTTGGGATTACTGGTACTCTGCGAATAACCAACATACATCGGAACGCGAACCTGCGCCTTTTCGGGAAAGAATTTTCCTAATTCCAGATTAGCAGAAATATCAACTTCAGTTAAATCATCCATTGCCCGTTCGTTCACCTTTTTCTCGATGCTTCCAAAACCAGCACTACGCGTTCTTCCGGCAAAAATTACCGATCCCAGATCAGCCAAACGGGCAGTAACTCTACCCTGAGCAGCCCAACCACCACCTTCCTCAAAGTCGGCAAGACGCAATTCGTTCAACCAAACTTCCACCGAACGCGGGCCATAATTATTCTGATCCTTCTTGTTGTAACGAATACCAACCATCATTACTTCCACATTCCCAAGGTTCGGATTTCCCTTAATTTTAAGTGACCGCTTTCCATCCAGTGTCAGGTACTCCTGAGTAAGGCTAACGGTTGAATTGGCCTGCCTCATTTCGTCGTTACGTTGAAGCTTCAGGTTGGTAAAGGCTTCCATGAGCAGATTTATCCTGTTTGCCTCAGGCCAAACTTCCATTCGGTCATTCTCATGATCGCTACTGTAAAGACCAGGTTTTGTCAACGAAAGCGGAACTTCGTATTCGTAATAATTATAGTTGTAGTCGGAACCCAATCGGACAAAAAGTGACAGGTCGTCGTCCTTCAGCGAATTTCCTGAGACTGATTCAGCATGAACTTCCATTTGCAGACGCTTGTAGTTGCGCAAATCCATGTTGAGGGTTTTGTAGGCAGCCCGGGCATTTCCTTCCTCCAAATCAATCACACGCAAAACCAATGATTGCTCATTTAACTGGCGCAACTGCGGGTTAGCCGGATCAATAACCCGCTCGATACCCGGAGGCAGCACATAATTTACCGGCTTGCGGCTGGCATTTTCCTCGATGTTTACCGCAGAAATATCGAACTGGGTGTTGGGCGATGGCGGAGTAATTTTGCCATCAACATCTTTCGTGTATTTTCTCCAGTCAGAACGTACCAAATCCAATGTGGCCATACGAAGTACGGTAGGTTGAGAGAACCCTCTCATGAATAAACGAAGAAACCGGATGGATTTAAAGTCGTTGATCGACCCGTAAACTTCATCGGGACTTTTCACCGGAACTTTAAACTGGTACCATTTGACCTTGGACATATTCCCGTTCTTCAGTTTAACCTCGGCTTCGCGAATATCGGCAATGGAGTTCTTGCCAATAACCATATCTTCCCTGCGAATCTTTACTTTATATTGATAGTACCGTTCGTATTCATTCAGCGTATTGTCATTGTTTATATCTTCAATATCTGGCGCTGTTGATGCCGATGTTGGATAAGGCTCGGGCGACATTTCTGCTGTTGGAGAGTTTCCCTGCGGCCCGTTGAAGTTTTTATACCGCTCCAAAATGCTCGTCTGATTCTGGTCATAATCCGATCCGCGATAATAGTGGTAATTATCGCCTGAAGGGTCATTCAGCACTTTGGAAAGTACATCCTGATTCAGAATACTTTTAAGTGATTCCAGGTAAGGCTGGTTGAAAGTCCGTTCGTCATCATCGTTCATCCCATCGAATCCAATATCCTGGTAACGGCGGCTTTCAATGTTGTTGTCGAACTCCCTGACCAGTGATTGCTGTGTGGAAACCCGGCCCCAAAGTGTAGTATCAACGTCAGTCAACTCGGCCGTTGTCGGCAAACCGTTCTCAAACGATTTGCGCGAATCCTTCAAAATATCTTCCGAAATATCTCCAAGATTGAAATACAACTCTCCGCCTTCATTTTGCTCCAACGTGTCGTTGATGAACGGATCCATCATCCAGAATTCAATAAACTCGATGTTGGCAGCTTCAAAGTCACTGGTCTCAATCCGGCGCATAATACCGCCCCAGCGCGATGCCGGATCGCGTAATGTTCCGTCGGGATTTATCCCCTTTGAATAAATGGTCGATTGGGTATCAAAATTGTATGGACCCTTTTCCTGCGGATAAAAAGCCAGGTCGAAAACCGGGATATTGGTTGGTAATCCTACAGGCGTTTCACGGTCCGGGAAAATTTCTTTTTCATACACTTCGCGCACCAGGTGGTTCGACTGCGCTTCCTTATCGTTTTTGATGTGGTCAGGAGTCGTCGGGCTGCTGCGAAGAAACAAGGGATCGATAATGTACCAGGCCAGTTTTGCCCGGTTGAATCCATAAGCCCGATCGTCGTTGGTTTCAGCCTCCGGAAACATATTTTGCTTTTGCGGAGTACTGGCTAAAACCCATGCCGAACGCTCTTTCAGGCTGATGGATGTTTTGGTGGCTTCGAAATCGTCGATATAGGCTGTTCCCGTTTTGTTGATCACCTTCGAATGCCCCGGAACTAACTGGGCAAACTCACCCTCGAATGCAATAGACGATTGCTCTTTGGTTGAGTAAAATGGCAATTTATCAACCAGCTTGGTCAACAACTGCGACTGGCTTGAATAGGAGGCATCGAAACCCAGCATGGTATTCGAAATCGGGTCGTCGCCGTAGTTTACTTTCTGAGTCAGAGGACGCTCCTGCATGTGTAAAACAGTTGCTCCCAGATTGAACCGATCGCTGAACGCGTAATTGGCATGTGCACCAACCAGCGTTTTTCGTTGCATACTGAAAAGATCCTGACTTTCAGTGGAGATTTGAATGGGAGTGCCCGATTCGAGCAATCCTGAATTGATAATTTTTACAATTCCTGAAGTATAATCTACCGTATAGTCCACATTTTCAGTCAGTGAACGCCCGCCTGAAGTAACTTTAACCGAACCAGGTGCGAGATTCTGTGAACCGACCATATATTCAGAAGTAGAAGCTCCCTTGTACGATCCCTTCAGCTTAAATTTATTGTGTTCCGCGTCCTGCTCTGCAATCGTTCGGGTTGAATCATAGAGCGTGGAGTAAACGTATTTTTTTATCAGCCCCGGATCGATGATGGAATCAGCCAGATTTTTCCCAAAAGGTTCAAGAACCGGGAAAATGATCTTCCCCGACTGAGAACTTACCGTAATCCCTTCAACATAGTCGAATACCCCGTCCCGCATCAGATCGAGCTGTGAATTTAGGTTATCAAGGTTCATCACATTCAGCAAAATATGCCCATCCAAACGACCCTCCGGAAGATAATTCAGATATGTTCCCGACTCGTCGTTCTGGTACATGATGTCGAGGATAAATTCATCTTTGGTAAGCTGATAGGCATTCAGGTCGTAAACGTTTTTCATCATCAGCTTCCAGGTCGGAATGCGAGGTGAAAGATTTGTCCCTTTCAACAGTTTCAACACGAGTGTTTGAGGAGCTGTAATACCATCGGTCGAAAATTCACCCACCTGATAGGTTTTTCCATCGGCTGTGTAATTGAAAGCTACGGCCAGAATTTCATCGGTATTCAGCGCTGAACGCAGGGAGATGAACCCCAGATTTGGATTAATGGTATATTCCGATTCACTCAGCAAACGTGCTTGCTCAATTTTTTCGAAATCCTGTCCTCCCACAAAATTGGCTGAGGCAAGCGGAGCAAGTGTTTTGTTGATGTTGTCAGACTGGCGAATCGCCGAATAGTTGGTGGTGATTTGTCCGTATAAGCCGTTGGCATCGTTAAAAGGGAAAATAGTTTCAGGATAGCGAAACCCTGAATTTTCCTGAAAAGCACCCACTTTGTTATAAATATTTGGGTCGTGCTCCCCAAGGTCCATAAAAGCCAGAATGTTTCGTGCTTCTCTAAAGTTGCTCGATTTATTGGTTACCCAGACCTCTATTTTATTGATGGTAATTGACGACCTGATAATTGGCAGATTAGCCAAAGCTTCGTCATAATGATCGCGGAAATATTGGGCAAGAAAGAAATGTCTGTTGGCATCGTATTCGGAAGCCGGAATTTCGAATGTTTTTTTCTGCGCTCCACCCTCTGCTTCCACAACCTGAGTTTCTCCCTTGTGCTGCGAAAAAATGGTGGTCAAATTCAATTTTCCAAACTGAAGTTCTGTTTTTACCCCGAACAGATTCGATCCACCGGTAATCAGCGATCCGTTCAGCGGAAGAGAAACATTACCTGCCTCAATCTTTTTCACAATCTGGTCTTCGTCGCCGGTGTAGCCCAGATTCATTTTATTTTCGTAGTCGAATGTAGCTTCGGTATTGTAATTGACACGCATTTCCATGCGATCGCCAATTTTACCCATCACATTCATTTGTATTTTCTGGTCGAAATCGAAAGTTGGCACTCTGCGCAATCGCTCAGGTATCGATGGATTTTCGGTGGCATTCATCTGGTAACCAAAACTTACTTCGACATAACCCTGAGGACGAATATCGATGGTATTGCTGCCAAATATCTTATTGAAAGTTTCTCCGCCAACAGTCAGCCGGGGAATTAGCCCACCTTTGTCTTCGATGCCTTTTATTTTAGTCTGACTGCGCCAGTAATCCTGAATTGATTGTTCGAAATCATATTTCTGGAACTCTTTTTTAGTCATTGATTTTGGCAACCGAAAATTAAGATCTCCGACTTTTTCAATGAAATTGTATTCACCGGTTACCGGGTCATATTCAATTTCAGTTCGAATATTTGATGGTCTTTTCAGAAAAATGCCTGCACTATCCTTTTTGTCCGGATAAGCGAAAGCAGGTTCATCCTTAAATTTGAAAGGTAAAACGCCGGTCGTATCAATTTTGCTGGTATCTTCAGGAACAGGCAATATCACCAACGACTGATAGTTCCGAAGAGTGGTTCTCGATTCGGTTGGATTACCGACCAGGGCATAAAAAATAGATACAATAAGAAGTAGAAGTATGTTTCTGCCGTACTTTTTCAATTCTAAAAACTTTTTGTTTAAAGGCTTTTTAGCGCCAGTTTGATCACCTGTTCTACTGAAAGATTTGGTTGGGCGGCCAGAATTTTGTCCAATTCCTTTTCGACCGGTTTCTTTGCAAATCCCAGCATTATCAAAGCAGATAACGCTTCATTTCGCAATGTATTGTCTGCCGATGTCAGAATTTGTTCGCTGGCGGGCGACTTTCCTACTTTATCCTTCAGGTCGATAATTACCCGCTGTGCCGTTTTTATGCCAATCCCTTTAATGCTTTTCAGCAAATTAACATTTTCGTTAAGTATGGCGTTGCTTATTTCGTCGGGCGAAAGAGAAGAAAACATCATGATTGCAGTATTAGAACCGATTCCGTTTACCGAAATGAGCATCCTGAACAATTCCCGCTCGGTTTCGGTCGCAAAACCGAAAAGCAAATGTGCATCCTCGCGAATTACCT
>CAYRBM010000217.1:0-8541 GCA_964422425.1 uncultured Odoribacter sp. | reverse complement strand
CAATGTAAATATGGATATGATTGGCAGAACGAACATTAAGGATGATTCGCCGAATTACCTTTCGATGCAATATACCAAAGGACATGAGAAGTTTGAAGAGATTTTCAAAAATGTAGTCGATGAGAATAAATTCGAATTGAAAATTAAATATTGGTCCGAAGAGCAACCGAAAGGGTCAAGCGACTTCGTTTCATTTGCTAAAGAAGGAATACCGGTTATTTCACTGTTTACCGGATTGCACAAGGATTATCACATGCCAAATGATGAGCTGGAAGTTCTGGATGTCTCCAAAATGGTCGAAATCATTAAGCTGACTTATCTGGGTGTAAATCGTATATTAAATGATGAATCCATGAAAAAGTAATCGAATTTTGTTTTGAAATAGTTAAGTACCTGAACCAATAAAAACCAACAAAAAATGAGAATTTCCGGATTTAAAACTTTTTTGACAACAGCATTTATCTTCTTGACTGCGTATGGGAATACATACGCTCAATCGGTAAAAGAAGGGCCATTTACCAAATCTGAGAATCGACTGCAATGGGAAGACGAGGGTGAATTGTTCTGGATTGATGCCTTTGGCCCAGATGCGCTTCGTTTCCGGGGCTCAAAAAGCCTGCGCATTTCCGATGAAAACTGGAATCTGCTTCCACAGCCTGCCGTAAAACTTGAAATCTCAATTACCAAAGACAAGGCAATCGTTAAAAACGGAAAAATCAGAGCTGAAATTCAAGCGCGAAGAGGCCGCATCACGTATCTGAATGATAAGAATGAAGTTTTACTTCAGGAAGCTCTTCATGCCCATCATCCTCAATTTGCAAGGCAATGGGAATCGAAAGGAAGCGACCATTTTAAAACCAAGGTAACTTTCGATGCCGAAAAAGACGAGCATTTATACGGAATGGGACAATACACCAACGATTGTCTCGATTTGAAAGGTTGCGTTTTGGAGCTGGCTCAGAAAAACACACAAATATCAATTCCATTCCTGCTTTCGAGCAAAGGATATGGCTTTATCTGGAACAATCCTGCCATTGGGCGTGCCGAATTGGCCATGACTCACACCAGCTTTTTTGCTGAATACACCCGGCAAATCGATTACCTTATTTTCGCAGGCGAGACTCCTGCAAATCTGGTCATTCACTATTCCAGGCTTACCGGTAAGTCGCCTAAAATGCCTGAATTTGCAACAGGCTTCTGGCAGTCGAAACTTCGCTATTATTCGCAGGAAGATCTGTTGTCGGTAGCTCGTGAATACAAAAAACGCAATCTCCCCATATCTGTAATTGTGGCAGATTTTTACCATTGGCCGGTTACCGGCGACTGGAAATTTAATTCTGAATTGTGGCCCGATCCGGCAGGAATGGTTAAGGAATTAGATGATATGGGTATCAAATTGCTGGTTTCGGTATGGCCAACACTGGCAGCTCAAAGCGAAAATTATACCGAATTCAGAAAAAGTAATTATACCATTCGCCCTGAATTTGGCAACAATTTATTCCTGAAAGTAAACGACGATCTGACCTATGTCGATGTAATGCATCCCGGTGCAAGAAAAGCAATGTGGGAAAAACTTAAGAAGAATTATTGGGATTTGGGCGTGCGGATGTTCTGGATGGACGAAGCAGAACCGGAAGTTGAGCCGCTGGAATATAAAAACATTCGGTATTATCTCGGAAATGGTGAGGAAGTATCGTGTTTATATCCTTATTATTTTGCCAAAACAATTTACGACGGGCAGATTGCCAGTGGGCAAACCGAGATTATCAATCTGATTCGAAGTGGCTGGATCGGTAGCCAGCGGTTTGGAACGCTCTTGTGGTCGGGCGATATTTCGGGTGATTTCCCAACCTTGAAAAAACAGGTAAAGGCCGGTCTGAACATTGGCCTGTGTGGAATTCCCTGGTGGAACACAGATATTGGTGGCTTCTATGGAAAACCGGATTCAGAAGAATACCGCGAGGTACTGCTGCGATGGTTTCAGTACGGAACTTTCAGTCCGGTAATGCGGATGCATGGCGTAAATTCGCCCATGATAAAACTTGAGAATCAGATCACAAACACCGGACAACCCAACGAGGTGTGGAGCTTTGGAGAGGATGCCTTAAAAATCATGTCGCACTATCTTCATGTACGCGAGAAACTTCGCCCGTACATTCAAAAACACATGGACATTGCTTCTGAAAACGGAACGCCGGTTATGCGTCCTTTGTTTTTCGATTTTCCTGAAGATGAAACCTGCTACACCATTGAAGACCAGTACATGTTTGGCCCCGATATTTTGGTTGCCCCTGTACTCGAAGCCAAGGCCTCTTCCAGAAAAATATATTTACCAACAGGCTCTGTGTGGAAAGATGCTTTAACAGGTAAAACTCATAAAGGCGGACAAACCCTCGATTACAAGGTTTCGATTGAAAACATTCCTATTTTCACCAGAAATGGTTTTGATTTCAAGCTAAACTAAATGTCTTTTTAAACTGAAAAAACACGAACGATGATTATACGAATTGTACCAGCATTATTTCTCCTGATTGTTTGCACAACAAATTTGTTTGCGCAGAATCCAATCAGTTCTGAAAAAATCGACAACAAAAGTTTTGATCCTGCCACCTTGATGTGGTACGAAACGCCTGCAAAAGAGTGGAAAGAAGCGCTGCCGGTTGGAAATGGCCGCCTGGGCGCCATGGTTTTCGGAAAATATGGCCAGGAACAGATTCAACTCAATGAAGAAACCTACTGGTCGGGTGGCCCATATTCGACAGTGGTAAAAGGCGGCGCGGCAATTTTGCCTGAAATTCAGAAAAGCATTTTTGAAGGTCAACCCATAAAAGCACATAAATTGTTCGGTCGGTATTTGATGGGGTATCCGGTGGAACAGCAAAAATATCAGTCACTTGCTAATTTGTACCTTTTCTTCGATAATCAGGAAAATGTTTCCGGGTATAAGCGATGGCTCGATCTGGAAGCCGGAGTAACTGGTGTTGAGTATGCAGCCAATGGCGTGGTTTACCATCGTGAGGTGCTTTCTTCTGCTCCCGATCAGGTAATCACGGTACGGTTAACGGCAAATAAACCAGGCAGCATTTCGTTCAAGGCTCAGCTCCGGGGAGTCCGCAACAGCGCGCACTCGAATTATGCAACCGATTATTTTACCATGGATGGAGTCGGGCAGGATGGCCTGATGGTCAACGGAAAATCAGCCGATTATCTGGGTGTCGAAGGTAAAATCAGGTATAAAGCGCAACTAAAATCAATTGCTGAAGGCGGAACAACCAAAGTGGAAGACGATTACCTGATTGTGGAAAATGCAGATGCTGTTACCTTGTATGTTGTAGCAGCTACAAATTTCGTGAATTACAAAGATGTTAGCGCCGATCAAAAAGCGCGGGTAGCCAATTATCTTGAAAAATTAAAAGGCAAAACCTATCCTGAATTGTACCAGGCTGCGGTTGCCGATTATCAGAAATATTTCAAACGGGTGTCGCTCGAATTGCCAAAAACTAGCCAATCGTACCTGCCAACCGACAAACGCATGAAAAGCGCGGTCGATAACACCGATCCGATTATGGCTTCGCTTGCCTATAATTTTGGCCGCTATGTTTTAATCGGATCGTCAAGGCCGGGAACACAACCAGCCAATTTACAGGGAATATGGAATGCTGACATGAATCCGGCATGGGATTCAAAATATACCACGAACATCAACACGGAAATGAATTATTGGCCGGCAGAAACGGGCAATCTGTCCGAATTGGTTGAACCTCTGACCACCATGGTGAAGGAACTTACCGACCAGGGAGCTCAGGTTGCCAAAGAGCATTATGGTGCCGGTGGTTGGGTTTTTCATCAGAACACCGATTTGTGGAGAGTGGCTGCACCGATGGACGGACCATGTTGGGGCACGTTCACCGTTGGGGGCGCATGGATGACGAACATGTTGTACGAACATTATCTTTTCACTCAGGACAAAGAATACCTTAAAGAAATTTATCCGCTAATGAAAGGCGCGGTTCAATTTTTCCTGGATTTTCTGGTAGAAGACCCGAATAGCAAATGGCTGGTTACCAACCCGTCAACATCTCCTGAAAATCCACCCAAAGGACCAGGATACAAGTATTTTTACGACGAAGTAACAGGCATGTATTATTTTACAACCATTTGTTACGGAGCTTCTATCGACATGCAAATCCTGACCGATTTGTTTGGTTACTGCGTCGAATCGGCCAAAATTCTGGAATTGGATCAGGCATTTGCTGGCAAAGTGGCCGAAACACGTGCCCGGTTGACTCCACCCCAAATAGGAAAAGATGGAACCCTGCAGGAATGGACCCAGGATTTGGATCAGATGGAACCCAATCACCGGCATAACTCACACATGTATGGCTTGTATCCCGGAAATGTAATTTCCGCGAAACGAACCCCTCAATTTATTGACGCCTGTAAAGCTGTGCTTAATCTCAGAGGTGACGGATCGGCAGGATGGTCGAGAGCCTGGAAAATGGCGCTTTGGGCCAGATTGTACGATGGGAACCGGGCCAACAAAATTTTCAAAGGGTATCTTCAGGAACAATCCTTTCCGCAGTTATTTGCCGATTGTGCCAAAGCCATGCAAATTGACGGAACGATGGGTGTTGCAGCCGGAATTACCGAGATGCTCGTTCAATCGCACGAAGGCACAATCGATTTGCTGCCTGCTTTACCCGACGAATGGGCTAGCGGCAGATTTGACGGGGTTTGTGCCCGGGGAGGTTTCGAACTGGATATGAAATGGGAAAACAAAACCATAACTCATCTTGAAGTTTTGTCGAAAGCCGGAAATGTTTGCAGGATCGATGCCAAAGGAAAATGCAAAGTTACCAAAGACGGAAAAACTATAGCATCGAAAACCAACCCCGACGGATCGATTGAGTTTAGAACCGAAAAAGGCGGCATTTATCAGCTTACCCGAAAATAAATTCAGGTACTGGTAAAAAATTGAATATTTATTTAGTTTCAGTAATTACTTTGTTATGTCAATATCCAGAAGAACATTTGTGAAAAGCTCCGCAATTGCGGCATCCGGAGCTTTAATTGTACCGAATTTTATTGCTTGTAAAGCTGGCAGTAAACTTAACCTTGCGATAATTGGAGTTGGAGGCAGAGCTGAAAAGAACTGGGAAGTTTGCCTTGACGAAAATATTGTGGCCCTTTGTGATGTGGATGAAAAAATGGCGGCCAAAGGATTCAAGCAATTTCCCAATGCTAAACGTTTCAAAGATTTTCGGGTAATGTTTGATCAGATGGGCAAGGAGATTGATGCAGTCATAATTTCCACGCCAAACCAAACCCATTTTGCTGCAACGATAGCTGCCATGCAGCTTGGAAAGCATGTTTATGTAGAGAAACCACTCGCGCACGATATCTGGCAGTTGCGAACTTTAAAAAAAGCCGCTCATTATTATAAGGTAGTTACTCAGATGGGCAATCAGGGACATGCCACGGATGGCATCCGACGGATTAAAGAGTGGTACGAAGCTGGTATTTTGGGAGAAGTAAAGGAGGTATTTGCCTGGCATAATGGCCCCAGTTTTAATGGCAGGTATTTTCAAAAACCTAACCAATATCCTCCGGAAGGCGAAAAAATCAGGGATTCTTTTGATTGGGATCTGTGGCTGGGACCGGCTCAGGAGCATCCATATAATTCATGCTATCACCCAAGGCTTTGGAGATCGTGGTATCCATTTGGAAATGGTCTGATTGGCGACTGGGGATGCCATACACTCGACGGGCCTTTCTGGGCGCTTGATCCCGGTTTCCCCAATGTTGCCGAGGCTGAATTTCGCTCACCTTCACCTCTTGACTTTATTCCGGATCAATCTGTTGTAAGAATGGAGTTTCCGGCCGGGAACGGTAAGCCTGCAGTAACTTTTAAATGGTTGGAAGGAGGATTGCTACCCGAAATCAGACCAGAGTGGCACATCGATAAATTGCAAGGTGAAGGAATGATTATGGTGGGCGATAAGCGTTCTTTGATTACAGGTGGAAGGCCGGATCGGGTTGATTTGCTGATTTCAGAAGATGAAAAAAAATCGATACTCAAGGAATTGCCAGAGCCAAGTATTCCCCGGGTCGCGGATGGTCCGCAACAAGAGTGGATCAGGGCAATAAAGGGAACTGGCCCTGTTCCCGGTTCCAATTTCGATTATGCGGCAGACCTGACCGAGACCATACTGCTGGGCGCTATGGCGCAACGCACCAATCAACGGATTGAATATGATGCAAAAGAAATGAAAGTGACTAACCATGCTGATTTTGAGCAATACATCAAAGAATCGGTGCGGCAGGGATGGGATTACGGAAAAGAACTCTGGTAGTGATACTATTTCCGGCTTTCACTCCTTATTTTACTGCTTTTCATACCGTTTTCTGATCATTCCGGAATTGCAAATTTGAACTCTTCTGCATTGTAGTCCATTGCTTTAATTCGAATCATGGGAATAAAACCCATTTTCTGTTCTTCTGAATTATAAGATTCAAGAGTTTTATGAGCACTTTAAAAGGATTTAAAATGAGTTTTCGTAGAAATATAAGAACCAAAATAGTCGTATCGGGTTTTTTAGTGCTCCTTCAATTTCGATCAATAGCACAAGATGTTTCTCCTTCAATGTCGTGGGATTTTACGGAAATAATCAGCAGAACCACAGTAGAACAACAAAGTGGCATTGCTGACACCCTGGAAGGAAATTTCGAAACAGCAACCGGAATAAAAGGCCAGGGTTTGCGACTTGATGGATTTACAACTCGTATTATCCGTGAAGAAAAAGATATTGTAAAACCGGGAAAGGAGCTTACTGTAGAGGCCTGGGTGGCTTTAGGTGAGTACCCTTTGAATTGGTGCCCGGTAATTACGACCGAATCGGATGAGGTAAAAGGATACCGCCTGCTCATTGGTCCGTACGGACAGGTTTCTTTTGAAACGGCAATCAATGAACAATGGATCGCCTGTACGAGTGCCGATAAAACAATGCCACTCAGAAAATGGATGCACGTTGCTGGTGTTTATTCTGCCGGAAAGGAAATGCTGTTGTATGTCAACGGAAATCTGCTGTCTTCTGTAAAAATTGAAGGCTCCTTAACTTTTCCGAAAAAAAGCAGCTGCATCCTCGGAATGTCAGCCATTCCCGAACGACCTGCCAACACCATCAGAACCTGGGGAACAATACCGGCCTATTTTGGTTTGGATGGAATTATCGACGAGATAAATGTATACGATACCGCATTGTCTGCCCCCAAAATCAAAAGTAACTTTTTAAAATACGAAGTTGCTGCGCCCGACATCAAACCGCGCAGATTGCCGCTGCCCGATAATAATCCGAATCGTTTTGGCGCCTATTACACCAGGCTGAAATATTATCCGGGCTGGGACAACCTTTGGCCGGTTGATCAGGACCCGGATATTGTCGTTTGCTTTAAAGACAAGCCTGTAAAACTGGTATTCTGGCGCGGAATAAGATACGGACTGTGCTGGGTTTCTGAAAATGAACTGTGGATGGCCGACCAAAGCCTTGAAACCTGGGGAAACGGGAAAAATGACATTGAAGGATGTTTTGAACACATGCAGGATCGTCACTGTCGCTTTTCTCATGTCCGTATCATTGAAAATACTGATGCCAGAGCAGTAGTTCACTGGCGTTATGCTCCTGTTAGTGCCCACGATCACACCTGGAAACCCGATCCGAAAACAGGATGGGAATGTTGGGTCGATGAGTATTATTACATCTATCCCGACGGATCGGCAACGAGGAAAGTGTCGTGGAAAAAAGACAGTGCCGGTCGTCCGGTACAATTTCAGGAGTCGCTGCCACTTACGCAACCGGAGCAGCAAGCCGACGATGTTGTTGAAAAGGACTATGTAACTATCGCTGACTATGAATACAAGGTCTGTTCGGTATCAAAAGAAGTACAGACGAAACCTTCAGGCTGGAAGCCAGACAATACCATTCAGCAGTATAATTTTAAATCAGAAAATAAACCGTACATCTGTTTTGAACCAGGAAACCGAATGAGTGTGCGATGGATCGACGGAGGATACAATCATTTTCCGGTAAATCAGGCACGCAGCGATGGCAGATGGGCAAAAACGCTTGATCGCCCCACTCATTTTATGAGTTCTCCCTGTTCGGATCCTGTCGTTCACGTAAAAGACAACCGCCTGTACTGGGTTGGTTTGTATGGCATGAACAGGATGAACATAAATGAGCTGGTACGTTTTGGCCGCTCCTGGGCGTATGCCCCTGAAATTTCGCTTGCAGGAACTGATTATGTCGTTAGTGGATACGACAGAAGTGAAAGAGCCTACCAGTTGGAAAGTAAAAATGCAAAAACGAAAAAACTTGAATTCAGGTTGGAAGGAAGTTCGGCGAATCCGGTATGTAATCCGGCATTTGTAATTAAAAACTGGAACGCCTCTTCTGCAAAAATAATGGTTAACGGCAAATCAGGAAATAATGCAAAAACAGGAATAATTCATGAACTGGAAGGGGACCAGCTTGTGGTTTTTTT
>CAYRBM010000216.1:0-8565 GCA_964422425.1 uncultured Odoribacter sp. | reverse complement strand
ATTATCCGACAACATGTGTTTGCAACAAGCAACGCAGGTAAAAATCTGGGGCTGGGACAATCCCGGCCAACGTGTTACTGTAAAGCCATCGTGGACAAAAGCTGTAGTAACCGAAACCGGCAAAGAAGGTAAGTGGCTGGTAACAATTACGACTCCCGAAGCCGGAAAAACCGGAACCATCAAAGTAACAGGCTCCTCGCAGCAAACAATCAGCAATATCTTATTTGGCGAGGTTTGGCTTTGCTCGGGGCAGTCGAATATGGAACGGGAACTGGGATTGCATGGCGGTCAGAAACCCATCGTGAATTTTTGGGAAGAATCTAAAAAAGCAAACCTTCCCAAAATACGCATGTTTCAGGTTCCAAAAATACCTTCGGAAACACCGCTTTCCGATTGCGGGGGGAAGTGGTTTGAATGTACACCCGAAACGGTATTGAAATTTTCAGCGGTTGGTTATTTCTTCGGAAAAGAACTTCACGAAAATTTAAATACTCCGGTTGGACTAATTCAATCGGCATGGGGAGGAACACCTGTAGAACCCTGGACACCAGCAGAAAACTACGATAAAACCACTTCTGAAAAAATTCAGAAAATGGTTGAGGGTTTTAAGACTGACAGTGCATACTACGAACAGGCAATGAGATACTTCAGGGAAGGAATTATAACAGAGGCCCCAACAATCCCGGCAAGCATCGCCTATCACCGGCAAGTGCATAAAAAGAAGGCGGTTTTGTACAATGGCATGATTTCTCCCATAATCAACTACACCATTAAAGGCGCAATCTGGTATCAGGGCGAATCGAATGTACCAAACTGGAAGGAATACAAAACGCTTTTCCCGAACATGATATCAAGCTGGCGCGAAAAATGGAACATTGGCAATTTTCCGTTCTATTTTGTTCAGATAGCGCCTAACAATTACACCGATAAATTTGGGCAGCCACAAATTGTTGAAGCCCAGTGTGAGGCATTGAAACTGCCCAATACAGGCGTTGCTGCCACTCAGGATATCGGTGCCGTTTACGATATTCATCCGCCTCAAAAGGCAGAAGTTGGCCGCCGGCTCAGCCTGATTGCCTTAAATCAAACTTACGGAAAAACTGATGTGGTTTACTCCGGACCCATACTAAAATCCTATAAAGCTGAAAATGGGAATCTACTGCTTCAATTTGAAACTCCGGGTTCTGAATTGTATTCTTCAGGAATGGCGATTGGAGGAATCTGGTCGTTTTACATTGCCGGTGAAAACAAGATTTTCTACCCGGCCAAAGCAACCCAGGAGGGGAATAGAATTATTTTAAATTCTTCGAAAGTTGAAAATCCGGTTGCGGTACGTTACAACTGGGCAAATAATGCAAACGCGACAATTTTCAATCTACAAGGTTTGCCTGCTTTGCCATTCAGGACAGATAACTGGGATGAGGTTATTTATGCGGAGTAAACGATGTTAAAAAAGAAATCATGTCAATACGAGTAGTTATTCTAGCGCTCGCAATCGTTTTCCTGAATACTGCACGGGCTGCGGATCCGGTAGTCGAAAAAGTGGACTGGCCTTCGTTTATGGCCAATCAGGATATGTTGTGGGACAAATTGCCCGACAACTGGTTCAATGCACCTTTTCTGGGTAACGGCGAACAGGGCACCCTGATGTATAAGTTGGATAATCGAACCCTGCGATGGGATGTCGGCTGTTCGTCGGCTCACGATCATCGCCCGGTTGAAAAGGATGACCCTTCGGAGAAAAACCCGGCGGTACTCAACCGCGGACGGCATTTTATTGGTCATCTGCGCCTGGAGTTGCCTGAAGATGTTACCGAGGCTGAATCGCGACTTTCGCTTTGGGATGCCGAAGCAACAGGCACGCTCAAGGCCAATGGTGGTTCTGTAAAATGGACAACACAGGTACACGCCACCGAACCTGTCATGCGTTTCGAATTGTTGGCTGAGGGAAGTCTCAAGGGAGCGAAATTGGTTTATATCGCCGAGGAGGCGCTCAATCCGCGTGCAGTACGCGCAAATGCACTGCCTAATCCGGTATATGAAAATCGCGACCCGGCCAATCCTTCGCCGGAGCTTGCTACGCTTGCCGATGGTGTACAGACTGCTGTACAGAACCTGTCTTCAGGAGGACAGACTGCTGTGGCCTGGAAGGATAAAAATGTGAATGGGAAGAAGATACTCTGGCTAAGTGTCAAGCACAGCTACCCGGATAAGAGCGCGGTGGATATTGCCGTTGCCGCTGTGCGTTCCGCGGCCGGAACCAATCAGGATAAATGGATTCAGGCGCACCGAGACTGGTGGCACAACTATTATCCGCAAAGTTTTGTATCTATCGGCGATAGCTACTGGAATTCCTTTTATTGGATTCAGCAATACAAGCTGGCCTGCGCCACGCGCGACAAGGGATGGATCATCGACAATCAGGGGCCATGGCTTCAGCCTACAGCCTGGCCTGCGTTGTGGTGGAACCTGAACGTGCAACTTTCACACAGCGGTGGTTATACGGCCAACCGTCAGGGGATGGTGTCGGCCATGAGTTACCGGCTAGGCATCAATCGCGACAACTTAGCCCGGAATGTTGCCGAACCCTACCGCGCCGACTCCTACGCCATTGGCCGCTCAACTTCGGGCTGGGATTTGTTGGGAGACGCAGGACAGCCCGGAGGACGAGACAAGTTCGACCCCAATATGGGGCGTGAAACCGGAAACCTATTGTGGGGTATTCACAACATTGACCTGGAATACCGTTATTGGCTGGATAAGAATTTGCGCGACAGTATACTCTATCCACTCCTCACAAGAGCTGTGAATTATTATCGCCATTTTTTGGTCGAAAATGAAGATGGCCGCTTGAGTTTGCCAGAAACCTACAGTCCCGAATATCGGTCAGCAGTCGACTGTACATATGATTTAGACCTGCTAGGTTGGGGTGTAAAACGCCTGCTTGAACTGGCAAAAGAGAAGGGACTAACAGAGAAGACCGAACCGCTTATTCCGGCCTGGAAAGAAATTCAGTCAAGGCTCGTTCCTGTACATGTGAATGAAAAGAGCGGACGCATGATTGGCCGCAATGTTGAGCTAACCGGTCGTCATCGTCACTGGTCGCACCTGATGGCGATTTATCCCTTGCGCACCCTCACTCCCGATACATCTGCGGATCGCGAACTGATTGATCGCAGTCTGACCCACTGGCACAGTTTCGGACGGGCCATGGGCTATTCTTTTACCGGTGGCGCCTGCATGGCCGCCTTACTTGGTGACGGGGAACGGGCATTCGGGTTCCTGAATGGACTTAAATCGTTTTTGCAGCCGAATACATTCTATTATGAAATAGACCATTTGCCCGTGATGGAAACACCGTTGCATGGCGCTACCGCGATGCAGGAAATGATGCTTCAGAGCTGGGGCGGACGGCTGCGCGTTTTCCCGGCCGTGCCAGCAGAATGGCCGGATGTTCAGTTTCACCAATTGCGCTGTGAAGGTGGTTTTCTGGTTAGCGCCCGTCGTGAACAGGGGAAAACGAAATGGATCCTTGTTAAAGCCGAATCAGGAGGAAAAGTTGAAGTACAAACCCAACTGGAAAATGCCAGATGGACCAGTTCCAAAGGCGTTAACGTGACAAACAAAGAAGGCATTTTCACCATTGAAACTGCGCCTGACGACTGGGTGCTATTCTGGCCTGCCGGTCAGGAACAGCCCGAAACCAGCGTTATTCCTGTTGAGCGAAGTGGTAATGAGCATCATTTCGGTTTGTAGTTCAGAGGAGGGTTAAACAGTACAATTGCCCGGATCGTGAAGTTTTGATGAAAATATTTATAGAATACGGGCTTAGGTAATTAGAACATATTTTCATCTGGAAGCAATAAAAACAAAATAAAATAATACGACATTATTTCAATCTAATTACTAAAGTACTGAGAACAATTTATTGTCGTATTTATTAACTCAACTCACCCCACGTCCGCAAGCGGACGTCCCCCCTCTCTTCGCGAAGAGAGGGGAAGAGCATCGCAGATGCGAAAGGGTGAGTTTTGATAAAGGAATATATTTAAAATGCGACATTATTTCATTCATATTACTTAGGTAGCTTTTGAAAAGTATAATTTTTAGAGATAGGTAGTAAAATAGAATCATGGATGTAAATTTTCCACGACTCAGAAATAAGAAAATATGATTTGTACATCGAAATTCATCGTTGCAGCATTTGCTGTCTTATTCTGCTGCAGTCAGGCAATTGCCAGGAGACCGCTAAGAATTTACATTCTGGCTGGACAGTCGAATATGGTTGGCACCGGCGGAATTTCGACCTTTGAATATATTGGAGAAGATGCCAAAACAGCACCATTGCTCCGGAAGATGATTGGCCAGGACAACAAACCGAAAGTCTGTGAAAGGGTTTGGATCTCTTCGCTGAATGGAAAGATGAATCAATACGGTGGAGAGGGCTTTGGCAAGTTGACTGCCGGTTACGGAGTTCGAAGAACGGATCCCGCTAAACCCGACGAATTTATCGGACCTGAATATTTGTTTGGCATTACCATGGAAGAATCGTACGATGGGCCTGTCTTAATCATCAAAACTGCCTGGGGTGGGCAAAACCTGAGCGTTGATTTTCGTTCACCGGGCTCCGGTCCTTATGTTATGAATGACTATCAAGTGAAAGTTCTGACGCAAAAGGGCACGCTTGAAAAGGTTCGTACGCAAATCAAGGAGGCAACCGGACGCAACTATCGTTACATGATGGATCATGTCCGGAATGTCCTGGGAGATATCAGGCGGGTTTGTCCGGACTATGATCCGGATGCAGGCTATGAATTGTCGGGTTTTGTTTGGTTTCAGGGATGGAATGACTTTAGTGATTTAACCACCTATCCAATGAGTTATGGTGATCGCCAGTACGAACAATACAGTGCATTGCTGGCACAATTTATTCGCGATGTCCGAAAGGACCTGAAAGCTCCGGAACTGCCATTCGTTATCGGAGTAATTGGTCAGTATGGAAATTATACACCAGGCACCTTTACGGTTGTGAACGAATCAGACCGTCGCATGGAACTTTTCCGCAAAGCCATGGCTGCTCCGGCAGCATTGGAAGAATTTAAAGGGAGTGTGGTTGCGGTTCAAACGGCTCCATTCAGAGAAGATAAACTTGGGTTTATAGAACAGAAACAGACGTTGGTAGAAACCATGGGTAGAAAGTTGTCGAAGCAACTCCCCGATGGCCCAAACGCAAATGGTTCAATGACACCGGAGCAAAGGAAAGCTTATTTGGATGATTACAAATCCGGTTTACTTACTCCGGAAGAGACAGCCCTGTGGAACCGGGCTACCTCTATTGGAGGCTTTGTTCACTACTATGGCTCGGCAAAATTTCATGCTCAGGTGGGCAAGGCATTTGCCGAGGCCTTACTGAATATGCAAGAAAAGTAGTTTTAAATACCTGAAACAGTTATGATTTACGTCCATTTTAATTTATATCAATAACAAAATGAATTTAAAGACTTTACTTTTTGTGATTTTAGCTGACATTTATTCGGCACATGCAATTGCTAAGAATCCAACCGAAAAGCCAAATATTGTGATTGTTCTGGCCGATGATTTGGGAAGCGGCGATGTTCGTTGTTACAATGTTGAATCGCGAATTGCTACTCCGGCAATGGATAAAATTGCAGAAGAAGGACTGCGTTTTACGGATGCGCATACAGGTTCAGCAGTATGCACCCCAACACGCTATGGGATTATTACCGGGCGTTATTGCTGGCGAACAGAATTGAAAAAAGGCGTATTGAATGGTTTCAGTGGCCACCTGATTGATCCTCAACGGACCACAATTGCATCGCTTTTAAAACAAAACGGGTATTACACCACCGGAGTAGGGAAGTGGCACCTGGGAATGGATTTTGCAAAAGATACTGCCGGAGTTGTTGATTATTCAGGAAAAATAGAAAATAGTCCGAATGTAAATGGTTTCGACTATTATTATGGTATTTCTGCATCGCTTGATTTTCCGCCATACGTTTATATCGAGAACGAACATTTTACGCAAGTTCCTCAGCAAAAACAGAATAAACAGGGTTTTCCAAGGTATTTGCGGGAGGGCGATAAAGCTGAAAATTTTGATTTTGAAACTGCCTGGGAGAATCTTTTAAATAAAGCGGAGAGTTTAATCGACGGGCGGCCTGCCGACAAACCCATGTTTATGTATTTTGCCCTTCCAGCTCCTCATAAACCGGTATGGCCCGATTCTCGATTTGTCGGGAAAACAGAATTGGGCGCATATGGCGATTTTGTTCATCAAACTGATTATGTAATTGGCCGGATTGCCGAAAAATTGAAAGCTGCCGGAATGGAAGAAAATACCTTGCTGATTGTAACTTCCGATAATGGTTCGTTTATGTATCGGCTGGATGAAACTGATAAAGCTGATCATTTGATTGATGAGTCGGTTGAAGGTTTTTATGCAAAGAACCATGAGGCGAATTACAGGTATCGCGGTACTAAAGCGGATATTTGGGAAGCCGGGCACCGCGTTCCTTTTCTCGTGCGCTGGCCTGCCGTGATTAAAAAAGGACAGGTGAAAGCCCAAACCATTTGTACCACCGATTTTCTGGCAACCTTTGCCGATTTGCTGGATGTAACGCTTTCTGAAAACGAAGGCGAGGACAGTTTCAGCATCCTTCCATTACTTCAGGAAAATGATGCTGAATTTTCACGTGCGCCGGTGGTCAATCATTCCGTTTCAGGAATGTTTGCTATTCGCAGGGGCGATTACAAACTGGTGTTGGGAAATGGCTCTGGAGGTCGTGAAGCTCCCTACGGAAAAGCCTGGGAAAAACCATTTACCATGTTCAATCTGGCGAAAGATATTTCAGAAACAACGAATATAATTGATCAAAATCAGGAATTGGCGAGATCGATGGAAGAAACTCTTAAAACTATAATTGATTCGGGAACGAGTAAAAAAACTGTACAATGAATAAACTAACTACTTCAATACTAATCGTTGCATTAAGTCTGATAAGCATCATCTCGGGTGCACAGGAAAAGGTTCTTTGGTACACACAACCTGCCGAAAAATGGATGGACGCTCTGCCCGTCGGGAACGGACGATTGGGCGCAATGGTGTTTGGCGGAATTGAAAAAGAAACGATACAGCTCAACGAAGAATCGGTTTGGGCCGGTCCACCGGTTCCCGAAGCGAAGCCTGAAGCCTGGAAGTCGATCGAACAAGCCAGAGAATTGATTTTTTCAGGAAAATATATTGAGGCTGACGAGATGGTCCAAAAAAATGTGATGTCAGACCGGATAGCGCCCCGCAGTTACCAAACGCTGGGTGATTTAAATATGAAGTTTCAGCTTGAAGGTAAAACTGAAAATTACCGGCGCGAATTGGACATTGACCGGGCAATTGCAAAAACTACGTTTACCTTAAATGGCGTAACTTTTACCCGGGAAATTTTTTCGAGTGCGGTAGATCAGGTTATTGTTGTTTTGCTTACTGCCGACAAACCTCAGTCGATTTCTGTTGATTTGAACTTATCGCGGCCAGCCGATTTTACTGCGGTTACCGTTGGGACGAATAAACTGAAAATGTGGGGGCAGGCTCAGCACAAAGGCAAACAGCTTGGTGTAAATTACGAAACACAACTGTTGGCTGTTCCCAAAGGGGGAAAAATGGTTGCCGAAAACGGGTTCCTGAAAATTAGCAAAGCGAATTCGCTTGCTTTGTATTTGTCGGCTGCCACCGATTACAATTCAGCCGACCCAACTGCACCGCTGAAATCCAGTCTTTCCGAAAAATGTGCGGTTCAGTTAAACGCTGCAAACCGCAAACCCACCGAAAAAATTGTTTCCGATCATTTGACCGAATATCAGAAACTTTTCAGACGGGTGGAAATCAATCTCGGAACAACGGCCTTAGCGAAAGACCGGCCAACCAATGAACGCCTGAAAGCAGTAATCGACGGCACCGACGATCCTGAACTGATGGCCTTGTATTTTCAGTATGGACGATATTTGTTGATCTCTTCATCACGCCCCGGAAATTTGCCGGCCAACTTACAGGGAATCTGGAACAATAGTCTGGCCGCGCCCTGGAACAGCGATTACCATACGAACATTAATTTCCAGATGAATTATTGGCTGGCCGAAGTTTGTAATTTATCTGAATGTCACCTGCCATTTTTCGATTTTATGGAGGCATTGGTTCCTTCCGGACAGAAAACGGCTGCCGAAGTCTACAATTGCAAAGGTTTCGTGGTGAATTATACCACCGATGTTTGGCACTGGACTGTTCCTGAAGGTCGTGTCCAGTATGGAATGTGGCCTTTTGGCGGGGCATGGTGCACCCAGCACTTCATGGAACATTACCGTTTTACAGGCGATAAAAAATTCCTTGCCGAACGTGCCTATCCGATATTAAAAGAATCGTCCGCATTTTTGCTCGATTGGCTAACGGTCGATCCCCGGTCAGGAAAATTGGTTTCCGGTCCTTCAACATCGCCCGAAAATAAATTTTATGTTCCCGGAACCGATAAGAAATTTGTAAACCTCGACATGGGCAAC
>CAYRBM010000215.1:0-8613 GCA_964422425.1 uncultured Odoribacter sp. | reverse complement strand
GGTTTATCACCAGGTGAATGTGAGAATGGTCAGTGTCGTTGTGACGGACTATAATGTATTGCGTATCTTTGTATCCCATCTTTTTCATGTATTCGTGAGCGATATCAACCATAAACCGATCAGTCAATCTGCTTTTATCCTGAACCGAAAAATCCAACGAGATGTGGGCGACTGGTTTTGATATGCTGGGATTCAGCTTATGCTGGACAATGAAGCTATGGCTAATGGATTCCTTATCTTTCAGCCTTACCCCTTCAGCATAAAGCAGCCGGGCATTATCTTTGTCAAGAATATAGCTTACTGCACCCCGGAATCCTCGACCTTGTACAATTTTAGCAATCATCTTCTATTTTGTTAACTACATCATCCAGTTTCCCGTTCAGAAATAAGCAGTGTTTGTGTATACTCGTATATCCGGCAGCATTGGCTTTATGGGCAATCTGGTTGATATTGTTGGCCATTCCGATGAGTTGTCGTATGTGGTTCATCAACTCAGGAGTTATGCGCTGTTTAACGATACTGGCCTGAATACATTGGCGGGTATATTCGCTCTGGTTAATACCCGCTTCATGTGCCTTGGCCTTGAGGGAACCGTACTCGTCTGAAGCCATTTTGACAGTCATTTTGTAAATTTTCTTTTCATCAGTTTTTTTTGCAGGTCTGCCACTGGTATTCCGGTTTTTTATTGTTTTCATGATTGGACATTTAGTTGTTCTAATTAGACCGGCGGGATGTTTTTGAGCCTCGCAGAGCAAGGTTTCGGTCTGACCGAAACACAAACTTGCTCCCCATACTGACGGCATAATATTGCACGGATATAGCTAATAATGAATAAATTATCTGATTGTATCTGAAAGTATTTATTTCTATTTCTACTTATTTGTTCCTATTCAGAATTATTCATAATTCGTCATTCTGCAATAGGGTTACATTTCAGTAATGTTATCCATGGAGGACGGTATCGCATTGGGATCGGAAAAATTTGACCCCGGATTAACGCTATTCTGCTTGTTCACAAATGCAGGTTGAGAACCAGTTATTTTGCTTTTTCGCTTGTCTTTATTTTGCTCCCTTCTTGAGGCAGAATATAAGCTTGTAAGGTTTATCATACTTTTATCAACGGACAGTTCTTGACTTAACCAGTCCCTGAAAAGGCTGCAACCCATTTCATTAATTCGGTCAGCATAATGATGGGTGATTAGGGAATAAATTCCAGACCTGTTTTCCAGTAGTTTTTGCTTTAAAAATTCTTTCATTTAACTGATCATTTAAAGTTATTCAGGGATGGGATTTTTCTTAAGAAATTCTTGTATGGTTTTGGTCTCCCTGTTTTCAATATTGGATTGATAGAAATTTTCATACCACCGGAGTTTGGCAGAATTGGTCATTTCATACTTCTGATTGCTTAGGTGGATCATGAAAAAAATAGCAACGAAAAAGATAACCATTGTCAGCGGCAAACCCAACCGGCCCAAACCATAAGAGAATGCCTGCCAGCGCGGGTGTTCGCGGTCTAGCGCTAAGGTTCGTTGAGAATCTTCAATTTTATCGATGGCCTTGTTCAATGCTGTGTTTTGCAAAACAAAGTTCTGTTCCTGCTCTTCTTTCAAAATATGTAATATGGCAAGGGCTGTCTCGTCGAATTTGTAATCATATTTAAGAAAGTAATCGGCCTGCATCCTTTGAAAATTAATCTTTACATGGTCCATTACGGTAACTTTTGAAGTTCTTTTTGAATTTTGATTTTCTCAATAAAGATATAGGCATTCATTCCCTTCCCTTCGGAAATATACCTTAAGATGTTTTTATGAGGGGCAGCATCCGTATCAAAATCACCAAAATATTTTACCCCGTGAATATTGCCTGAATCGGCTTTTGCATAGCTTTCTATTTCTGCAATCAGTGATTTGTAATTCTGAAATGAAAACTCATTGATATAGATGACTATGCTGAAATTCTGTTGGTTTAAACCAGCAATGTTGTTCAGGTAATTGGTGCAGGGAAGGTAAGAACTGCCTCCGGCTACGACAATGTTGAAGATGAATTCAACATCCAGTTCATCAGCAATTTGTTTAAATTCATCGATGGTATAATCTTTTGAAAACAGGGAGGTAAACTGCTCGCTTTCGGGTGCCCCAAAATCAAGAAAAAATTCCTCATACGGTTTTTGTACAAGGATCTGCAGGTTTTCAAACAGTCGTTGCCGGTCAATTTTACCGCGTTCATCCAATAAATTCATCTTTGCAAAGCGGGCAGGTGTTCGGCCCTGCAAAAATTTTAGCTGCTGCGTGCTTGATTTAACCGAGCTGTCAAAATCTGTAAAATAGGTTTGAGGATTGTCTTCATTTTTTAACGCCAGTAAATAGGTAAGCATCGATTTGCCGCTACCGCCTTTACTTTGTAGAATAAAATTCATCTTTTTCATCACGAATAATTTTAAAAATTTAAAGTGTATTATTTGATTAAAAGCAATTTGCAGTTTCAATAAGTAATTAGGGTTATTTCCAAGAATTGTATGTTCAGTTATTTAAACTCTCCTGCTTTCTCCATGCAAAGTGATAAAGTTGAACATCGTTTTGAGCCGGTCGCCAATCATCCCGCCATAAAATTCATCAGACGAAAGTGTATTCAAGATGAAATTAGTGGTACCATGTGTAAGAGTTCCGGCATCGCTTCTCAAACTCAACAATTCAGATAATGGACGGGTAATGTTGCCGTAATCCTGAACCGTTTTGGATTCTCGTCCAAACTCGTCAATGATTAATGGTTTCCGCACGAACATATTCATCGATTGTTTTCTGATTTGCTCTTGCAATTCCACAGACTTGATAAATGAAAGCAAAGGATAATTGAGGCTGAATTTTTTCACTGTATGATTGTGGAGCAATGAGTACGTTTCCAGAAGTACGGTTTTGCCGCATCCATATTTACCTTGTAGCAGGATACCTTTGTTCAACTCACCTTCAAAGGATGGATTGTTAGTTGCGAAATAATAGAGTTGTTTTATTACAGGCTCATTATTATCGTCAATAACAAAATTTTTATCCTGATTCCGGTTATGTAAGCAAACGGCTCCGAATGTGTAAAACAAACTCTGAAAATCGGAATAAGCCAGCGGAAGAAACAATCGACGTTTCCGCATCTTTTCTTTTTCACCGGCAAGAATTTCTTGAGCATCATTTTGCAATAACTCATAAAATTTCTGATTAGTCAAAATCGCTTCCGGTATGGACAAATCCTTTCTTTTTTCCATTAGAATTGATATTAGAATCTTTGTCTTTAATATTTAAAGGAGAGGGTGAGAGTTTAAGATTGGACTTAGGTGTTAGAATCCGATACTTAGTTTTAACCCTAAACCCTCCCCCTGGAACGAAGTCCAACAATTCTGCATCTTGCAAACGATCTCTGGCGGATTTCAATACTTGCAAAGAAATATTGGCATTGGCAACCATCCGTTTGTCGGCAAATTCAATCCACTCTTGCCAAAATGAGCGATTAGCTAAATGAATCAGGAAGAAATATAGGCGTGTTTCATTTCCGCTGAAATTCTTCTGTTCATCCAGTCTCCAGAAATTGGCTATCAAATCAAACAGATTCACCTTCTTGTGCCTCTAAAATCTTTTTTGTAATCTGCTTTCACCTCTGACTCAATTTCCAGTAAAGTCTTCTTTTTGCCTTGGGAAATCCATTCCAGCAATTCATCTTCAAAAAAATAAAGTTTCTTGCCGGTTTTGTAACAAGGGAGCAGACGTTTGCGAACAAGCGCGTAAATGGTAGGTTTGGCCTTGCCGATAGTTCGGCTGGCTTCTTCAATGCCTATTGGAATGCGTTTTTGAGGAGCAACGGATACTTGCCCTTTTTCGACTAATAATTTGATTGCGGCCACTTCGTTGACCAGATGGGCAACCGCTTTGGGCAGGGTCTCAAAAGAAATTTCATTTGTTTCCATAACTGTCGTTTTTAATTGTTATGGTGCAAATGAAATAGGTGTTTTCGTCGTGTTTCACGACACGGAAAAAACACAGTTAAAACACTGGATATATTGGTTATTATTGCTCTGTAAGGCTTTTCCGTATTTTAATAATGCCTTTTAGTTCGTCGTCTTTCAGGTGGCTTTTAATACTTTCAACTTCTACATCTTTGAGAATATCTGGAAATACTCTTTTGAGGAACTGGGCAATCTCTATTCGTTTACCTACATTGAAATGATTCCAGATATTCCATCCAAAATGGGAAATGTCAACAGAAGATAAGTCTTTGCTGGTTTTAATGGAACGTAACTTTTCTAAGTCCAACTTATTGGAGTATAATTGCAGATTTCCGCAAAGTACCTCAATCTGTCCATCTGAAGCATAAGGTGCAAATGTTTTTCTAGTATAGTTTAGCGCAGTATTTAGTTTTTCTTCCAGCTCTTTTGCTTTGTTTTGTAGTTGTTCATTCCGAATATCCTCTAAAGAAGGTGGTTCGGTTGTATGAATAGTTATTTTGTCTATAGGTCGTGTGCTTTTTGTTTTATTCTTGAAATAAGGAACTTTCAGTATAAGCCTTGCGATCCAAGGTAGCATCAGGTCTTGTAAGACAACGCGAATACTTAAATATACAGTAACCTCAATGCCTAAGACTACAAGAAAAACGATGAACGCCGTAAAGTTGTCTACTCCTAATGAAAAAGCTGATATACGTGCCAATGTCGCAAACATCAGCATAACTGATGCAACCAATACGTATAAAAGAATAAACTCCATCTGATTGTTTTTCATTCCTTAGTTGTTTTTATTGTTTGTAACTGTATTGCTTGTGCGGCTTTATCTTTCTTTTCGTCCACCACTTTGGCGTAAATTTGAGTGGTTTTTACATTGGTATGGCCAAGCATTTTGCTGACAGTATAAATATCGGTGCCGCTTGATAACTGCAAGGTCGCGTATGTATGACGAAAGCAATGGAAGGTAATTTTCTTCTTAATACCTGCGGCTACCACCCATTTTTTGAGGGGGTGGGAAATCCAGGATGGATCAGGCAAGTCTTCAAAAACAAATTTTTCTGGCTTTTCTGGCTCCCCGCAAAGTTGTAAGGCTTGTTCTGAAATGGGCATATATTCAACACCTTTGGTTTTTTGCTGGGTAAAATGAAGTCTGGCTTGATTTCCATCTATGTTGATTTCTTTCCATCGAAGTTTTTGAATATCGCAATGGCGCAATCCAGTGAGAGCAGAGAAAAGGGCTGCACGTTTAAGTACATCCCGTTCGCAAGGTGTAGAGGCAAGTGTGTTGAGTTCATCAACGGATAAATATTCACGACGTGATTCCTGATCCTGAATGCCTTTTATTTTAGCCGATAAATCAACTGTCAGATAGCCATCAATAAACGCTTGTTTAAGTGCTGCCTTGAAAATAGAAAAATAAGTTGAGGCGGTATTTTGAGAAATAGTTCCTTTTTTGTTGCCTCCAAGAGGGGCAGTTAACAGGAAGCGCTTATATTCTTCGGCTACCCGGTTGTTTATTTGGGAAAACAACAACGTATCTCCGGCAAACTGTTTCAGAAATTCAACAGCACGTTGCCAGTTGATTAAAATAGATGTTGAGCTGTTTGCGTGACGTCTGACGGTTACCTTGTCAAAATATTCTATGAAATTTTGCTGCAAACGTTCCTTTTGTTCAGCTTGTTCGGTTTCGGCATCGCTGTATAAATCGGCATTGTCATATTCTCGTTGGCGAAGTTTACGAACACCATCGGCATAAATCATACTTTCCTGGTCTTTTTCACTTCGGCAGATGATTATTCCGTTATCATCGCGTTTGGGCTTATAGGATTTTGTTCCGTCTGCATCAGTACGAGCGGTTCGTTTTTTGTCCCATTCTATTGTAGTGACGCTTCGATTTAAGTATTCCCGTATGCGTTGCGGGCTTTTCTTGCCGGGAACAAGAACGGGATAACTCTCGATATAAACATACCACTCTTTTCGGTCTTCGATCTTTCGAAGCCTCACTGTTGCTTTTGTGTTGGATAACTCTTTCATGCGGTATTATCATCTGTTTGAAAATATCCTGTCGATTTGCTCTTTGGGAACATAGACGAACTTCCCCACTTGCCTCCTGGGTATGCTGTTACGGCGAATTGTCTTGTTCACTGTTGAAGGTGATACACCGAATTTCTCGGATACTTCAGCAATGTTATAACACTCGCTTTCATTGTATCTCAATTTTATGGGCTGTTCTTTGGGTTCTTCAGGCAAGACTACCTCGGTAAACATGGCTTCTATGTGCAAACGACTCACTCTTGTCAGCCGTTGTCCCAGGTTGGCTGCAGGAATTTTTCCTGCTTTTATAAGGCGGCGAATAGTGTCCTTAGATATTCCGAAAAGAACAGTTGCCTCCGTAATAGAAATATAAGGACGTGTTTGGATTTGAGCTATTTGATTAGTTGACTGTTCCAAAATACTTTGCTTACGCTCCGCATCCTTTGCTTCTCGTTTTTTCTCTTTACCTGATTTATTCACACAAGTAGTGCTACAAAAGCGAGTGATTACGGTTTTTGCTTCAAAAGGCTTTCCACATTGCTCGCAAATCTTGGGTATTTTCAATTTACTAATTCCCATATTGTTCTTAGAAATCGTTCGCTTTATTCCAATTAAATACGATTAAGATATTATAAGCATGAATAAGGCGCACATTAACGCCTATTAGCGCGCGGTACAAATATGGTACAAATATATGATTAAAATTGATAATTAAGCATCAAACTCAATAATTTTATAAAAACAAAAACCGCAGTAAATCAGATGTTTACTGCGGTTTCTCTGTTTTTGATGATGGTTTTTAAGCCTATCTACTTGACTTCTTCGAAGTCAACATCAGTTACTTCGCTATCTTGTTTGTTGCTTCCGCCAGCGTTTGCCTGTTGCTGTCCTGCATTCGGATCAGCCTGCGCACCACCTGCCTGAGCATTATACATTTCCTGCGATGCAGCCTGGAATACAGCGTTTAGTTCGGCAGTCGCTGCGTCAATACCGGCCAAATCCTGGGCGCCGTGTGCAGCTTTCAATTTACCCAAAGCAGCTTCAATCGGGCCCTTTTTATCAGCAGGCAATTTGTCTCCAAATTCCTTCAGTTGCTTTTCAGTCTGGAAAATCAAACTGTCAGCCTGGTTCAATTTGTCCACTTTTTCGCGGGCGGCTTTGTCTGCAGCTTCGTTGGCTGCAGCTTCGTCGCGCATGCGTTTAATTTCAGCATCAGTCAACCCTGAAGACGCTTCGATACGGATCGACTGAGTTTTTCCGGTTGCCTTGTCTTTTGCTGTTACGTGCAAAATACCGTTGGCGTCAATGTCGAACATTACCTCAATTTGTGGCACGCCACGCGGTGCTGGTGGAAGTCCGTCGAGGTGGAAACGGCCAATGGTTTTGTTGCCACTTGCCATCGGGCGTTCTCCCTGCAATACATGAATCTCAACCGAAGGTTGGTTGTCGGAAGCCGTGGTAAATGTTTCAGTCTTCTTGGTCGGGATGGTGGTATTTGATTCAATCAACCGAGTCATCACACCGCCCATAGTTTCGATACCCAGTGAAAGCGGAGTAACGTCGAGCAACAATACATCTTTCACTTCACCGGTCAATACTCCACCCTGAATGGCAGCACCGATAGCTACTACTTCGTCAGGATTTACACCTTTTGAAGGAGCTTTTCCGAAGAACTGCTGTACTTTTTCCTGAATGGCAGGAATACGGGTTGAACCACCTACCAGAATTACTTCGTCGATATCGCTTGCTTTTAAGCCAGCATTTTGCAATGCTTTCTGACATGGACCCATTGTAGCCTGAATCAGGCGATCGCACAACTGTTCAAATTTGGCGCGGGTCAATGTTTTTACCAAGTGCTTCGGAATACCGTTCACCGGCATAATGTAGGGCAGGTTGATTTCAGTTTGAGTCGAACTCGACAATTCAATTTTTGCTTTTTCAGCAGCTTCTTTCAAACGCTGCAAAGCCATTGGATCTAGACGCAGGTCGATCCCTTCGTCGTTTTTGAATTCGGCAGCCAGCCAGTTGATGATTTCCTGGTCGAAGTCGTCACCACCAAGGTGTGTGTCACCGTCGGTCGATTTAACTTCGAAAACGCCATCGCCCAATTCGAGAATGGAAATGTCGAAAGTACCTCCGCCAAGGTCAAATACAGCGATTTTCATTTCACGGTGCATTTTGTCCAAACCATAAGCCAACGCAGCAGCAGTTGGTTCGTTAATGATACGACGAACATTCAAACCTGCAATTTCGCCGGCTTCTTTGGTGGCCTGACGCTGTGAATCGTTGAAGTAAGCCGGAACGGTAATTACAGCTTCTGTAACTTCCTGACCAAGATAATCTTCGGCAGTCTTCTTCATTTTCTGAAGAACCATAGCCGAAATTTCCTGCGGCGAATATTTCCGATCTTCGATAACTACTCTTGGAGTATTGTTGTCACCCTGAATGACAGTGTAGGGTACTCGCTGAACTTCTTTGGTTACGTTACTGTAGCTCTCTCCCATAAATCGTTTGATCGAATAAACAGTTTTGGCTGGATTGGTAATAGCCTGACGTTTTGCAGGATCACCAACCTTGCGTTCTCCGTTTTCTACAAA
>CAYRBM010000214.1:0-8716 GCA_964422425.1 uncultured Odoribacter sp. | reverse complement strand
GTTAGTGCATTTGCTAATTACGGAGATGGAGAAATCTATTTTGGCGTTGATGATAATGGTAATCAGGTTGGACTTGATAATCCGAAAGATGATGCGCTAAATATAGAAAATCAAATCAACGACAGTATAAAACCATTGCCGAACTTTCAAATAGAGATAAATGACAAGAATAAAGTTATAAGACTATTTGTATTTCAAGGGTTAAATAAACCGTATTTTTACAATGGTAAAGCATATAGAAGATCCGACTCTTCGACAATAGAAGTAGATAGATTTGAATTAAACAGACTTATTCTTGAAGGAAATAATGAAGATTTCGAAGCTTTACCTTCAAAAACTAAAGATTTGAAGTTTGACTATATGGGGAATAAATTGATTGAAAAGCTAAATATAGAAGAAATAAACATTGATATACTTAAAACATTGAGTTTATATAGCGATAAATCAGGTTATAACGTAGCAGCAGAATTACTTTCAGATAATAACTCATTTATGGGTATAGAGTATATTCAGTTTGGATCCGATATCAATGTTATTGTTAACCATGATAATTTTAGTGGTTTATCAATGATTGAACAATTTGATAAAATCATAAGTGTATTCCAAAAACTTTATAGTTATGAAGTAATAAACGATGCACAACGTAATCTAGTTGAACTCATTCCATTACAAGCATTCAGAGAAATAGTTGCCAATGCTATAGTTCACCGAGTTTTAGATGTAAAAACCTCAATAAAAATCTCCTTCTTCCCTGATTATGTTGAAGTGTCTTCACCGGGTGGTTTACCAAATGGAATAAGTAAAGATGAATATCTTAGAGGTCAAATATCGATATTAAGAAATCCAATTTTTGGGAATGTTTTTTTCCGATTAGGCTACATTGAGAAGTTTGGAACAGGTATTCGCAGAATTATGAAATCCTATGAAAATAGTATAAGAAAGCCTGAGTTTGTGTTTAGTGATAATACGATACTCGTTAAGTTACCGAAATTGTCGATGGAAGTAAATGGTTTGAGTAAAGATGAGTCACGTCTGCTAAATGTTATGACCAACAATATATTGTATAAAAGAAAAGAACTGGAGAATGTATCTGGTTTCAATAAGGATAAAGTAATAAGACTCGTTAATAAACTCATCGAAGCTGGCCTATTATTAAGACATGGTTTAGGACCAGAAGCAAAATACTCTAAAAAATAAATAGCGAAAATAACAATGAGAAGTTGTCCATTTAGATATATTTGGTTAAATACTAGAGTTTTTTGCACAATATTACCAAGTGATAAAAGTGCCATGCCTCACTTCCACCAATGTGGAAAGACAACCGCTGAAAGGCGGTTTTTGTTTGAATATCTATGTTCGATTCTCATCATAAGTCAAAATAGTTATCATTCATGAAAAAACAAACAGAACTCTATTCACAATAAATAGCATGACGTTTAATTGTATTTTTCACATAAGTTTATACTACAAGAGTAGATTCTTCAATTTCTTTAAGTTGCAAGACCATCATAGCTTAGGGATGGGTTTTCCTGCTATAATTGATATGATAGTACTTAGTGTTCACTTGATCCAATAAACAGGTATTGTACCGAACCCAATAAAGATAAAGTGGATTAGTTGTAGGGTTAGCCGATTCTAATTGAATGTATGGGCTAAAAGTTGCTAATAAACGGGGGATTATGATCAAGATAGCAGTCTGTGATGATGAACAAAAACAACATGATCTGATGAACGATTTTTTTGTGCAATATCAAAACAATCATCCTCACATCGATATGAAGGTTTCGATGTTCAACTCATCACTGGAGATGTTGTCCTCAGTTGAAGAAAGCGGTGGATTTGATATCTATTTCCTGGATGTCTACATGGCCGGGATTCTCGGGACTCAAGCAGCTAAGCAACTGCGAGATGAGGGTGATCAAGGGCAGATCATCTTTACCACCAGCTCGCGTGATCATGCTTTGGAAGCCTTTGAAGTTGAAGCCAGTCATTATCTGGTCAAACCGTTCACGATGAAGGCTATGTCTTCGCTGATGGACAAGGCATTTGAACGGCTAAATATTGAGCGTCGGCACTTCATTAGCTTGAAAACGAATAAAGGATTTGTGCGGGTCTATACGCGTGATATCGTATTCACCGAGCCTGGAAAAAACAATTACCAGCTGATCCATTTGAGCAAAAACGAGGTGATTGAAGTGCGTATGACTGCGTCAGAGCTCTTTGAACTTTTGGAACAGGGTAAGGTTTTTGTGCGCTGCGGAGTATCGATCAACATCAATTTGAGGTATGTAAGGCAAATCACCAAAGAGTCTATAGTCTTTGACACGGGTGAACATATTTCTTATCCGTATCGGGCTTACCAAAAGTTAAAGGAAGAGTTTTTGTCCTTTCAACTCTCCGAAGACCGATAAACTGGCAAATACCCCTAAATCTACATCATTTTACCCAAAATAGAAGATGGAAGAATCGATGTGTTAGGCTAAACCCAAGCAAGGAGGGATCATCAGTGCTCTATTATGCGTTAGCGTTCATCTCTTTCTTGCAATCGGTTATCGGCTTTACGTTGATCTCCTCCTCGGTCATGTTGTTCAAAGAACCGATGAAACAACGTGTTCTGCTTGGATTGACTGTCATGATTTTCGGGATCTCACTGCTCTCGTATTTATTTTATTCACAAGGCGTTGATTCGGTTGAGCGCATTGCGGTTCTCTTCATCTTAGGGATCGAAGCATCCTGGTTCTTGTTTTGTTCCAAAGACCATTTCTTTGTATCTCTGTTCAGCTTTCTGACCTTCGTCAATGTGTACATTTCAATCGGGTTTATTGGAGACACATTTGCCTTCGGAACCGATGGGATAATCTCTGTTGTTATCCTCATCATCACACGGACGATCCTATACGCTTTGGTTGTACCACCCCTCTTTAAATCCGTAAGGCCACGTTTTAGGAACCTGGTGAATACTTTAGGTAAAGAATGGAAAACGGCTTTCCTGGTTCCGTTGTTCTTTTTAGTATTACAGATCGTGGTGCTGTATTATCCTCAAGCGTATTGGCATTGGCCATTTAAGGCATGGTCAAGAGTCATCATGATGACTGTGTACGGTTTATTCTTGGCGGTTTATTATCTCCTATACATTCAAGCCAGTGCCATCGTGGAAAAATATACCCTGGAAAAGCGCCAACTGCTCATGGCACAACAGGAAAAGATTTGGGAAGCCGAGTTGAACCGTCAAAATGAAAAAGCGCAATTAGCGAAACAACAACGGCACGACCTTCATCATCACAATACGGTCATACTGGGATTATTGGCCAATGACGAACTCGATAAGCTTCAGCTTTATATGAAAAGCTTCGATGCCTCGATCGATATGCAAAATAATACGGTCTACTGTCAAAATTCGATTGCCAACAGTATTCTGAACTATTACGATAATCGATTCAAAAGCGAAGGCATCACCACAACGTACGACGTCAATATTCCTTCCAATATAGGCATTGATCATGTCGATCTGACCTGTGTTTTGGGAAATGTTCTGGAAAATGCTCTGGAAGGAAGCCTTAGATTACCAAAGGAGAAAGCCAAGGAAATCAGTGTTAAAGCGAAATACCTCGATCACCGTTTGCGGGTAAGGGTCGAGAATACTTGTGACACGGAAATCCAATTTGACGGAGAACTCCCGATAACAAATAAAATAGGCGGTGGAACGGGTACAAAAAGTATCGTATATACGGCGGAACGCTATGACGGTACAGCCGGTTTTTCAGTAACGGATAACAAATTTATCGCTCAGATCGTACTCAACGAGAAATAGGAAAAGAGTATTTCCACAACAGTTATCAATGATAGTTGATGACTGTTTTCAGTTGTAATTTAGCAAATACCCCAAAAACTACGGCATTTACCCCAAAAAAGGTTATGAGTTATTTATTTAAATAAAATGGTACTCGTAATACTTTTCCAATCAATCGACTCAAGGGGGAATAAATGATGATAAGAATATTAACAAGGCTATTGTTTTCAGTATTATTAGTGACTGCACTGCTACCAACAAAAGTTGTAGCGATTACCGTACAAAACTATTCCCTTTGGGTCGGCGGAGTTCGAGTAACCAGCGAAAATGCCAGCGGGGTGACTGGGTCGGGTATAACGGGAACCGTGACCTACAACCCTGAAAGGGGTATGTTGACACTAGATAATGCCACGATTACCGAATTCTTTTCTGATCAATATTATTCTGCAGCAATATATTCTGGCTTTGACATAAATATCACCCTTATTGGTACCAATGTCATCAAATTTACCCCTCCAGATTTAAGAAATGGAGCTGGAATTTTCGGGTATGATAGAAACATAACGATCGGTGGCAACGGCAGTCTTGATATAACTCTCGGACCATCGTATCGGCATAGTTACGGGATTTATTCTGAGTATTCTAGTGGGATTAGTTACAAGAACATTAATATTGATGGACCGACATTGACAATAACCACCGGAAATACTAGCAATACTGTTCAGGCTATGTCTTGCGGCCTCTGTCAGTATAGTTCTGGTACGATTTCAATCAAAAATTCTACTGTCACAATAAACGCAGGCGATACAGTTCAAATAACAGGCAGTGTTGGAATCCAAAATTCAGGAACGCTTGAGGTTGTAAATTCGACAGTTATTGCTTCAGCTTACGACAGGGCAATTAGGAACCAAAAATTTACGGTGTCAGATTCTATCATCACGGCTTCAACGAGTAAAGATGGTTCGAATTCAAGCACAGTAACTACTGATCAAGTTTTATCTAATTCCTACTACAAGTATGTAAAGATTGAAGACAAATCAACTCCAACTTTAACATTAGGCGTAGTAAATCGATCGAGCGATACTGAAGGAACAATAAAATTTTCTTCTAGTGAGCCAGGTTCCTATTATTACGCTGTGGTTGAAGATGGAGCAACACCTCCAGACATTGATACCAGTGGACCGGGTATAGCATTTTCCGCCTCAGATGTGACGATTTCAAATCCAGATGGTCTTTCGGCTGGTGCTAAAGATATCTATGTACGAGTAAAAGATGATAGTGGCAATAGCAGCGCACCACTGAAGATTGATATTCCGGACATAACCGCTGCAAGGGCTACGGCCATCTCAGTCATCAACAGTGCATATGGAAGCTATGTCCAAGGCGATTATAGTGCAGGGGAATGGATAAAACTTATCGCAGCAAAAGAAGCCGCAATCACGGCGATCAACAGCGCTACCACTCCTAGTGCGGTGGACAATGCGAAGACCAGCGGACTCAGAGCCATGGATAACGTACTGACGGCTGTGGAGGAACTAGCCGCTGCCAAGACTGCGGCCAACTCAGTCATTAATAATACATATGGAAGTTACATCCAAAGCAATAATTATAGTGACAAGGCATGGATTGAGCTCGGGATGGCGAAAGAGGCTGCCCAATTGGCAATTAATAATGCCACCAGTCTGAGTGGTGTGGACAGTGCGAAGACCAGCGGACTCAGCGCCATGGATAAGGTTCTGACAGCATCAGAAGAACAAGCATTAGCCACTGCGAAAACTTCAGCTCTTGCGGAAATCAACAGTGCATATGAAAGTTATATCCAAAGTGATTATAGTGCAGGGGAATGGACGAAGCTTATAGCAGCAAAAGAGACCGCAATCGCAGCGATCAATAATGCCACCAGTCTGAGTGAGGTAGACAGTGCGAAGTCCGGCGGACTCAGCGCCATGGATAAGGTTCTGACGGTAACAGAAGAACAAGCATTAGCCGCTGCAAAATCTTCTGCCCTGGCGGAAATCAACAGTGCATATGAAAGTTATATCCAAAGTAATTATAGTGCCGGGGGATGGACAAAGCTTACAGCGGCTAAAGAGACCGCGATCACAGCGATCAACCGTGCCGCAAGTCTGAGTGAGGTAGACAGTGCGAAGGCCAGCGGCCTCGACGCCATGGATAAGGTCCTGACGGCAGTGGAAGAACTAGCCGTTGCAAAAACTGTGGCCATCTCAGTCATCAATAGTACGTATGAAAGCTATGTCCAAAGCGATTATAGAGAAGTGGAATGGACGAAACTTACAGTGGCGAAAGAGACCGCGATCACGGCGATCAATAATGCTACCAGTCTTAGCAACGTGGAAAGTGCGGAGACCAGCGGACTCGACGCTATGGATAAGATTCTGACTGTTTTGGAAGAACTAGAAGCCGCAAAGACTACGGCTAACTCAGTCATTAGTAACGCATATGGAAGTTATGTCCAAAGCGATTATAGCGAAGCGGGTTGGACGAAACTTACAGCGGCGAAAGAGTCCGCGATTACGGAGATTACCAGTACTACCAGTCTAAGTGTTGTGGACAGTGCGAAGACCAGCGGACTCGATGCCATGGACGCAGTATTGACGGCCGTGGAAGAACTAGCCGCTGCCAAGACGGCGGCCCTAGCGGAAATCAACAGCACATATTTAAGTTATGAAACTGATGATTATAGTGTCACAGCCTGGGCTGATCTTGCAGAGGAGAAGACCAAAGCGATCTCAGCGATTAACAGTGCCGCCAGTCTGAATGAGGTAGATAGTGCGAAGACCGGCGGACTCAGCGCCATGGATAAGGTTCTGACGGTAACAGAAGAACTAGCATTAGTTGAGGCAAGGACAGTAGCCCTAGCAGAAATCAGCAATGCATATGAAAGTTATATCCAAAGTGATTATAGTGCAGGGGAATGGACGAAGCTTATACTGGTGAAAGAGGCTGCGAACACTGCAATCAACCGTGCAAACAGTCTGAGTGATGTGAGCAGCGCTAAGACCAGCGGACTCGATGCTATGGATAAGGTCCTGACCGCTGTGGAAGAACTAGCCGCTGCGAAGACTGCGGCCATCTCAGTGATCAATAGCGCCTATGGAAGTTATGTCCAAAGCGATTATGGTGAAGCGGAATGGACGAAGCTTACGGCGGCGAAAGAGACTACGATCACAGCAATCAACCGGGCTACCAGTCTGAGTGAGGTAGACAGTACGAAGATCAGCGGACTCGATGCTATGGATAAGGCCCTAACCGCTGTGGAAGAATTAGCCGCTGCGAAGACTTCAGCGACCTCAGTCATCAATAATGCATACGGAAATTATGCCCAAAGCGATTATAGTACAAGGGCATGGATTGAACTCGGAATGGCGAAAGAGGCTGCTATCTCGGCGATTAACAGTTCTACCAGTCTGAAAGACGTGGAAAGTGCGAAGGCCATAGGACTCGACGCCATGGAAAAAGTTCTGACGATAATAGATGAACTAGCATTAGCTGAGGTGAAGAATTCGGCTCTCTCAGATATCAACAGCGCATATGGAAGTTATGTCCAAAGCGATTATAGCGAAGAGGGATGGACGAAGCTTATGACGGCGAAAGATTCCGCGATTACGGCGATTAACAGTGCCACCAATCTGAGTGATGTGGACAGTGCGAAGACCGGCGGACTCAGTGCCATGGATAAGGTCCTGACGGCTGTGGAAGAATTAGCTGGGTCGAAGAACTCGGCGCTCTCAGTTATTAATAGCGCATATGGAAATTATAAGGCAGACGATTATAGTTACGCAGCCTGGGCCAATCTAACGGCGGCGAAAAATTCCGCGATCACAGAGATCGATAGTGCCACCAGTCTGAGTGATGTGGACAGTGCGAAGACCAGCGGACTCAGCGCTATGGATGCCGTGTTAACAGCAGTGGAAGAAGCGGCGGCCCAAGTATTATCCGAAGCGAAGATTGCGGCCATCTCAGAGGTCAATCGTACATATTTAAGTTATGATGCTGACGATTACAGTGTCACAACCTGGGCGGATCTCTCAGCAGCGAAGATCGAAGCAATTTCAGCGATCAACCGTGCCACCAGTCTGAGTGACGTGGGCAGTACGAAAACCAGTGGCCTCGACGCCATGGAAGCCGTGTTAAAGGTAGCGGAAGAATTAGAAACCGCAAAGACTGCGGCCATCTCAATCATTATTAGCGCATATGGAAGCTATGACACAGACGAGTATAGTACCGCGGCCAGGACACATCTCACGGCGGTGAAAGATTCCGCAATCACTGCGATTAACAGTGCCACCAGTCGGAGTGATGTGGACGGTGCTAAGACCAACGGCCTAAACGCCATGGACAGTGTGTTAATAATCACAGAGAAACTAGGCATCGTCGAGAATGCAAGCTATCCAGCGATGTCGCAAAGTAGTGGGAACACGGTGGAGGCCATCAAAGCAGCCTTAAAAGTAACGGCTCAAGCGACGGTCAACGACAACAGTGTGACCGTGACTATTAATCAGGTGAGTTATACTGCGCCGACTGCAGGAACAGCCGACATTCCAAATGGAAACAATGGCACTTATGTGTTCACCGTTACCTTAAGCAAAGGCGGGGTAAGTCAAACAAGCATCCAGAAATCAATTATCATCAATGCTACGGCTTACACCGCTACCAACTCTGATCTGACTGGGATAAGCCAGACAAGCACCCAGGAATCAATTACCATCAATGCCATAGCCTACACCAAAAACAATAGCCCAAGAGTAGAGATTATTCATAAAAACCAGGACATTGGGACAAAAGCGGAAGGACTCATTGAAGCGGTCAGTTTTAAAGACAGTGAAAAAGCAAACGATATTTCAATTAAACTTGAAATCGTTGTAATAGAAGAGAATGATGTGACGCCAGAAGACAAAGCTTTGA
>CAYRBM010000213.1:0-8735 GCA_964422425.1 uncultured Odoribacter sp. | reverse complement strand
GGATCACCTTCCCGAAAATGAGCACTTAGCCCGAATTCGAATGTGTTTCCTTCCTGAACAATTCCTTTTTTCATTTCAGGAACAGGCAATGCATTGGGGCCAAGATAACCTGGTGTAATATGAATAAAACTTCGCCAGCTGGGCATTCCAATCTGCCAGCCATGTTTGATGTTCCACCAAGACCAATCTTCTGAAAAAGCACATAATGGTAGAAGAAACAACAAAATAAAAATGGATTTTCTCATGCACCAAATATACAAAAGTGTAGTTTGACCGAATTATTTTAAATAAAAAAACCTCGCCGAAAGACGAGGTTTTCAAGTTTTATAAATTCAGTTTTTTACGAATGTGTTTCGGAATGGCGTCCTTGTGGACCATTATTGACATGGTTTTGTAATTTACGTATGGTTTTGAAGCATAAAAATAACCATCGTAATCATTATAATCGCCCCACGAGTTTTTAACTTTATAATAGATATTTCCGAGCTGATCTTTTGCCGTTCCAACGATTAACATACCATGGTCATCAGTGGTCTGAAAATTATCAAAATCAACCTGACGCATTTCCTGGGTAATCACTTTTTCAGGGCCTGGCTTATTCAGCTTATATAGTTCTTCATTTTTTTCTTTTTCAGTCAGCTTTTCCCATTTGGTAATTTCAGCATCGGTCATATTGGCTTTATCGGCAACAGGAATAACAGCTACTCCTTTCTGCGATGTTGCAAATCCTTTTTCACTCACATCGGCAGCCCAGGCAACAGTATAACCAGTATTAACTGAATTGTCAATAATTTCTTCCAACTCATTCATCGGAACATTATAAACCTGATCCCATGACCAGTTATCCGGTACTTCGATAATAAATTTGGAATAAAAAGGATGATGTGTGTAGGATGAGATTTCCACATAATCATCCATATTCAAACCTATAAATTCCCGAGAAAAACTTACCGGGTTATATTCTTTTCCCTCGTACTTAAATTTTTCAGGTAACTTACCCAGGTATGAATCCAGAGTTCCTTTAAAAGAATCGTGCCAGGCAGTAGTCAGTTTTTTATTTGGATTATCGACCACCGCTTTAACCTGATCGAGCAAAATACGATCAAGTTCCCCGTGAACATGTTTTTCTTCACCGTAGTTCAGGCCGTTATATACTTCTTCAGGAACGATTCCGTACTTTTTAATGACATTTGTGACATCATGAAAAGCGCCTCCGGCACCAAAGTTAAGTGAGCCATGTAAACGGACATACTTAATCGCTTTATCCGAATAAGCATGATAAACAACAAACATTTCAGATAAATCAACGGAAGTTTTCCCCAATCGAATCATTTCAGCTTCCAGGAAACCTATTCCGGAAAAAGACCAGCAAGTACCCGATCGGTACTGATCTTTAACTGAAGTACATTGAATTTCTTTGATTGGTGTAAACTGAAAACCCTTTTCTTCTTCCTTTTTCTCCTGCGCAGTAACCAACAATGAGGTCGTTAAAAACCCCATAAGGAAAAGATTTCTTAATTTTTGCATACGAATTTTTAAATATTGATACCCCCTTAAAACTGGTTACAAATATATTAATTTTAGGTAGCCAACGCCCTGTAGCATCAAGTTTACAGACAGATACGCAATTCATGGCTCAATTTTCATAACTGGCAACTATATCTTCTTGTACATTGTGTCATAACACTTTCCGAACAAAAAATTAACCCAAATTTAAGAGCATATCTGCAAAAACATGTTTAATAACAAGTCAAAGAGCCTGTGCGATGCGGCATAATCGTACATCGCTGCACCTTATGGATTCCAGCAAAGAGATTAATTTCAACACAAACTTTTCTACCTTTATGCAGTATCAATCAATCACCTTTTTGAATATGAAAGCCCTGATGATTTTTTTCGCGCTGTTCGTTCTTTTACAAAACCAGTTCACATTTGCACAATCAATTGATAATTCATGGATATTTAAACCTGAGGACAAGCAACTTGCCGAGGAGAAAATGAGTGCTTTCCTTTCGAAAGCAGATCTTTCCATTGCAGATCTTCTGGTTGAAATCGGATTTTCTTTTTTGGGTACGCCCTATGTAGCAGCAACACTCGAAAATGGGCCAGACGAAAAACTGGTCATCAACCTGCATGAATTGGACTGTACTACTTTTGCCGAGAATTGCCTGGCGATGAGCAGAACCATTAAAAAGGGAAAATCTGATTTTCGGTCGTTCGCAAAAGAACTGGAACTCATTCGTTACCGGGATGGGAAACGGGATAATTATCTTTCAAGGCTTCACTATTTCAGCGATTGGATACACAATAATCACGAAAAAAAGCTGATTAGCGAAACACCAAACCAACATGGTGTCAGGCTCGACAAAAAAATCGATTTTATGAGTTCCCATTCCGAAAATTATCCGGTGTTGAAATCAAACCCTGAGTTGATTTCAACATTGACGCTTCAGGAAAAAGTATTGACTCGTAAATCATATTACTACTTTCCAAAAACAGATCAGAAAAATTTACTTGAAAATCTTGAAAATGGCGACATAATAGGCTTGACTACAAGTCTGAACGGACTGGACATCACTCATGTTGGGATTATCATCAGAAAAAACAAACAATTTCATTTACTTCATGCTTCGCAAAGTGGAGGAAAAGTAGTTTTATCGGAAGGCCCAATCACTGACTTTTTAAAACCTGAATCGAAAAATACTGGAATTATCATTGCCAGGCCATTATTTGAATAAGTGACTCTTCAAAGTTAAGTCGTACCTGCGATTTTGTTAATTTTGCCCCACTCAAATCAAAAATTATGAGCTCATTGATGAAGCGTTTTGTGGTTCTGCTTTGTAAACTTGTTGCCTGGCTTCCATTCTGGGCAATCTGGGGGTTAGCCGACATTTTTTATGTATTGCTTTATTACGTGGTGCGCTACCGGCGAAAAGTAGTTCATGAAAATCTGGTCAGATCATTTCCAGAAAAGACTCCCGATGAAATCAAACAAATCACAAAGAAATACTATCATCACCTGAGTGATATTGGTTTGGAGACCATAAAATTTAGCCGAATGACAGAAAGAGAAATTGATGATCGGCTAAAAGTTAACAACCTGGACCTTCTGGAAGAGTATTACCAGAAAGGGAAAAGCATCATCATGCTTGGGCAGCATCACAACAACTGGGAATGGAGCGGAGCAACTCAGCGGTTCATCAAATTACAATATCTGGTTGTTTACAATCCGCTTCGGACCAATCCATACATGGAAAAATTTATTACCGAATCACGCGAACGTTTCGGAGCGAAATCCATCCCCATTCATCAGTCATTCCGCACAGCTTTGAATTTAAACAAAGCTGAACGTCCAAGTGCTCTGGTTTTAGCCGCCGACCAGGCTCCGCCGGTCGATGCACAATTCTGGACTACTTTCCTGAATCAGGAAACTTCATTCTTTGCCGGTCCAATGAAAATTGCAGGAAGAACCAATTTACCTCTGGTGTTGCATCATACCCGCAAAGTTGGTCGTAGTCGGTATGAGGTTTTTTATTACAAACTGATTGAAAATCCCACAGAACTTCAACCGGAAGAAATCTTGCTGACTTATGTTCGTAAACTTGAAGAAATCATCCAGAATGAACCCGAATATTGGCTCTGGTCTCATCGCCGTTGGAAACACAAACGTCCTGCTGATATGCCCATTTACCCCTCAGGGCAGACAAATGAACTTTGATTATCCAGTTTTTGTGCCTACTAATCAATGAAAAAGCTATTTGCTCACACCGGAGTTTTTCTTCTCAAAATCATTGGATATGTCCCTTTCTGGTTGATTTATTTTTGGGCAGACATACTTTTTGTAATTCTGTACCACATAATCGGTTACCGAAAAAAAACGGTCTTTCAAAATCTAAAAAACTCCTTTCCTGAAAAATCTGATCGTGAGATCAGGCAGATTGCACGATCACATTACCGACATTTTGCCGATCTTATTTTAGAAATACTAAAAGCTTTTCAAATGTCAGAAAAGTCGCTCTTGAAGCGATTCCGATATAAAAATCCGGAAGTGATGAATGAGCTTTATGATCAGGGAAAAAGTGTGACCTTACTTTCGGGGCATTACGGGAACTGGGAATGGGGAATAGCCATGCCCAAAATTTTGAAACATCAAATCAACGTGATTTACCGCCCCATTCAAAACGAAATCTTTGACCAATACATGAAGCAAACAAGGTCGAGATTTGGAATGACCATGATGCCTCAACTGATTTCGCTTAAAAAAATGCTGGATTTCGAAAAGAAGGGCCAGCTTTCAGCCACATACTATCTTACCGACCAAACAGCACTGAAAGATACCGAATACTGGATGACTTTTTTGAATCAGGAAGCAGCTGTTTTCCCCGGCGCAGAAAAGGTTGCCTCGCGATTTAAACAAGCTGTAGTTTTTATGGACATTCAAAAAGTTAAGAGAGGCTATTATGAAGTTGAGTTTACCAAGTTATTTGACGATGCTTCACAGACAGTAAAATATGAGGTAACTCATGCACACATAAACTTTCTGGAAAACATCATTCGCCAACGACCTGAATTATGGCTCTGGTCACACAAGCGATGGAAACATACCCGTCCGGCTCAAATTCCTTTGAAATATCCCCAGAATTAGGGATTCCTTGAATCTGGATTAGGGTTACCTTTGCAACATGATTTTGATACTCCGTCGAAATATTACGAAAAAAGCTTTTGCAATCCTTGTTCTGGAGGCAGTGATCCTCCTGATCCTGAACAAAGCTCTTTTCCTGCACACGCATCAGCTTTCCAACGGAACTTTTGTGCTGCATGCCCACCCTTTTCAATCGGGTAACGACACCAGCCACCAACATCAGCACTCCAGTTGTGGTTATTGTTTTTTCGATCAGGTTAGCCAGCTTTATGCGCAGAATTTCGATGATCTAACCTTGTATCACACCGATTTCTTCACCAGGCTATTCTCGAATGAAATCAGCAATATTCCGGAAAATTATACCGTTTGCCTGAAAAATAGGGCCCCGCCTGTTTAAGTCATACATTTCCGTTTCAGACAACATCACTTAAAGTTTCATACCTACCACTAAAACCCGAAAGTGGTATTTCGTAAAATCAATACACCATGAACAAAATTGTATTCGTGCTGGCATTGCTGCATGTAGCAATGACGACAGCTTTTGCCCAAAAACCTAAAACCGACGCCAATATTGTTGGACACGTCGCCAGTAGCACCACCCACCTTCCGTATGCCAATGTCAGCCTGAAAGGAACGACCGTTGGAACGCTGACCGATGAAACCGGTCATTTTCAATTGGTCAACTGTCCTCCAGGAAGCTATATCTTAACTGCAAGTAGTCTGGGATATAAACCAGAAGAGAAGGAAGTTATCGTGGAGACAGGAAAAACAATCGAAGTCAAATTTGATCTTAAAGAAGACGCATTCAATATTTCGGAAGTAATTGTTTCGTCGGACCGAAGCGAGCGAAAACGAACCGATGCACCCATGATTGTCAACACCATTTCGCCCAAATTATTTCTGACCACCCAATCGGCAACGTTGGGCGACGGGCTGAACTTTTGCCCCGGACTGCGCCTCGAAAACAATTGCCAGAATTGCGGTTTTACGCAGGTACGCATGAACGGTATGGAAGGCCCCTATTCGCAAATACTGATCAACAGCCGACCCATTTTCAGCGGGCTGGCCGGAGTTTACGGATTGGAACTGATTCCCTCAAACATGATTGAGCGTGTGGAAGTAATGAGGGGCGGTGGCTCCGCGTTGTTCGGCGGAAATGCCATCGCCGGAACCATCAACATCATTTTGAAAGACCCGGTAACCAATTCGTACGAATTTGGGGCCAACACCGGATTAACCGGAGTTGGTCTCTCCGGAACGGGGGGCGCTGCTGCCGATTACTCGGCCAATTTTAATGCATCTTTGGTTTCCGACGACCGCAAAACGGGACTGGCTGTGTACGGCTTTTCGCGCGAACGGAAAATGTTCGATGCCAACGGTGACGGCTTTTCGGAAAATGCCCCGATGGAAAACCTGACCATGGGCGCCCGCTTTTTTCATCGTTTTGGCCATCGCAGCAAAATGGCGCTCGATTTCTTCAATATCAAGGAAGAACGTGACGGTGGCAACAAGCACGAATATCCGCTCCACGAGCGCGATGTGGCCGAAGCTGTCACGCACGACATCAAAACGGTGGCCCTCACCTACGATCAGTTTTTCCGCGAAACCGACCTGCTTTCGGTGTATGCTTCAGGACAATTCCTGAACCGCGACTCGTATTACGGAGCCAATTATTCGTTGAGCGACTACGGAAACTCGAAAGACAAAACCTACAACGTTGGCGCACAATACAAAGCCAATTTCAACCAATCGAGCCTGATTGCCGGAATTGAAAACACCGGAGGTTACCTCACTGACATGAAACTGGGCTATCCGGATTATACCAATGCGGTGGTTGTTGACGGTAAAATCGTTTCCATTCCGCATACCGAAAACACGCTGGTATCCGATCAATCAACCGTAACGACCGGCATTTTCGCGCAATACGAACTGAAAATCAACCGGACCAAATTCACTGCCGGAGGCCGTTTCGATCGGTACCAGATTGAAGATTACGCCAAGCACACCAACAAAAAATCGGGGAATGTTTTCAGTCCAAGAATTAGTTTGATGCACGAACTGACCGAATCACTTCAGGCGCGGGCCAGCTACTCGCAGGGCTATCGTGCACCGCAGATTTTCGACGAGGATTTGCACATCGAAACGTCCGGTTCGCGACAGGTGATCAACGTGAATGACTCAAACCTGAAACAGGAAAGCAGTCACAGTTTGATGCTTTCTCTCGATTTTAACAAGCTGATTGGGAATGTGCACACCGGCTTGCTGGTCGAAGGATTTTACACCCGGCTCGACCATCCGTTTGTGAACGAAATTGGTATACCCGACGAAAACGGAACCGTACTTTACACTCGTAAAAATGCACAGGATGGCGCGGCTGTTCAGGGTGTCAACATCGAACTAAAACTGAAACCGCTGGCCGATTTTTCACTGACCTCAGGATTTACCCTGCAAACCTCGAAATACGACAAACCGCAGGAATTTAACGAGCGCCGGTTCTTTAGAACGCCCGACAATTATGGATTTTTCGCGCTCGACTGGGATTTTCTGAAAGACTTCTGCGTTTCGGCTACCGGAAATTACACCGGCAAAATGCTGGTTCCATATTTCGGGCCACTGACCGATCCAAATTCAGGAGAAATGCACCGCTCCGATCCTTTTTTCGATCTGGGCTCGAAATTGAGCTATACCGTGAAACTCAACGGCGCCAAACTTCAGTTTTTAGCCGGAATAAAGAATATTTTCAATGCTTATCAGCAGGATTTCGATCGTGGCGCCGACCGCGACCCATCTTACATGTACGGGCCCACCCAGCCCCGGACGGTTTATTTCGGAATAAAAATCGGGAATATGCTGTAATTCACACAGAAGCCACAAATCCTTCAGGAAGAAGAATTGTGGCTTCTGTTGTTTCTGAAAATTAACTTTTAAGGATTTATAAAAATCATGTCACCGGTAACAGGATCGAGTGTAAACGTTTCGCCACGACTGTTTTTCTGAATGGTATTGCCCGCATGGTCGACACCCAGAACGCTCACATTGGCAATTTCCGATTCCATTTTAATGTGACTGATTTTTTTACCTGAAGCCGAAGCTACACGCGATGTTGACCGGTCGATTTTTATTTTTATGCAGCAATAAAATTTCGCGAAGTCTTCAGGCTTTATAAACACCTGATCGCCGGTTTTGCCGTCGATGGTAAATAACTCGCCCTTGGTATTTTTAAATACCGGCGTCCCGTTTTCAAAACCAACGATCGAAAGTCGCGATTCAACATTTCTGATTTTCATGTACACATACGATTTACTCTTTTCCAGACTCTTGGTTTTGGCTGCCACATTTGTATCCTGAGCCACTGCAGTCAATGGAGTGGCTTGAATTGCCAATAACGCTGTTGCCGAAAACATCATTTGGGCCAACAATTTGCTTTTTCGTTTTGAATTTTCCATAAATATCTGTTTTAGGTTGAATTTGTTAGATATCATGAAGTAAAGTTCCCCTGCAATTCGAAGCTCCGCACCGGCATGGGAACAACTCGCGTTTTTCATCTTCGGAAAGTTCGTTACCTTCTTCGGAATGGTATTGGTAATCGAAACTTAGCTCCTCGCCTTCCCCAATCTCCCTGATCGCATAGATGTAAGGAGTCTGATCGAAATAAAGAACTTCGCAATTGGGATCACAACTGTGATTGATGAACCGGGCATCGTTTCCGCTGCGCTCGCCGTCGATTGCTGTTGTTTCGTTCAAATTCATCACATAAACCAGGCTGGTTAAGCCTGATACCAAATCAGCAGCCAAATTGGCCTTCAGTACCCTTTCTCCGGCATATTCCATAATTCGGGTGCCTTTGGGAATGTTCCGCTTAGCAAATACACCTTTGCCATCAATCAACGAATTTCTGACTTCAGTAAAATCACGGTTGAACGCTGTCATCGATCCTTAGTTTTCAATAAAAGACAAACAAGTCTTCATTTTGTTTGACGTGTCCACCGTTAATTCAAGTAATAAAAAAGCCACAAAGGAAAATTCCTTTGTGGCTATCTATTAACCTGAGTTCGATTAATAACTAATTGAAAATAAGCAACAAAAGGATAAA
>CAYRBM010000212.1:0-8757 GCA_964422425.1 uncultured Odoribacter sp. | reverse complement strand
AGATCCGACCTCGCACAACCTGTTTCCTTTCGAACTCATTGTCTATACGATTTTCTCGCTTCCCCCCGCATTGGCTGGAGCTTACCTGGTTTACCTGGTCAGGCGAAAAAGCAGAAATGACAAGCGAGCCTAGTACGATGAACCGTAAGCATAGCCCGATGACAGCCAATCAATGCCCGATGACATTGAAGCAATGAGCGATGACACTCAATCATAGCCCGATGACAGCCGAACAATGAGCGATGACAAGCGATCATAGCCAGATGAATAGTAAACAATGGGCGATGACAAGCAAACATTGCAAGATGACAAGTGATCATAGCCCGATGACGGGTAATCATTGAAGGATGACAAGCAAACATTGCAAGATGACAGGCGATCATAGATGGATGACGGACAAACATTGAAGGATGACAGGTAAACATAGGCGGATGATGGGGAAGTTCTTTGGGGCGAAACCGGATGTTTTTGCTATGTGAGGAATCAAAAATGTTGAAAAACAGTCATATTTCGACTTGACTTTTATGTTTCGTTGTCGTAACTTGCTTCTGTAATTTTTATTATTCCTGATTTTAAAAACCAAAATTCAACCCTAATGAACAAAAAACAAGAAAGCCGATTCGGCATGTATTTAGCTACCGTTGATTACTGTGATAAAAATGCCGACATCACCGTTATTTTACCCAACTTCAGTACTAATCTTTCGACTTTAAAAGAGACCTGCGACCAAATTCACCTGATTGTTGAGGAACAGGCCACCGACATCAGCGGAACAACCGCAGGGAAAAACGACTACAAGGAAACCCTGATTGTTCGAGGCGCTGATACTTCGCGAAAACTGGTTGCTTTTGCCAAACTGGAGAAAAACCAGAAGTTGCTGAAAGAGATCAGCTTTACTGAATCGGATTTAAGGCGCTTGCCCGACACGGTTCTGGCCGACACGGTAAAACTGATTTACGACCGCGCCCAGGCTCACCTGGCTTCGCTGGCCACTTACTTTGTTACTGCCGAAACTCAGACAGCCCTTTTGCAGGCGATTACCGACTATAAGCAGGCGCTGGCTTCGCCGCGTGTTGAAAAAATAAGTCAGGTGCAAGCCACCAAACAACTGGCCATATTGTTTGCCAAGGGTGACGAAGCGCTTGCGAACATGGATACTGTGGTTGAAATAGTTCGATTGACTCATGCCAATTTTTACACGGGATACAAGGCTGCCCGGAAAATTATTGAAGCAGGCAACGGGAAAATGGCCATGCGCGGATTGGTTACCGATGAGCAAACCGGCGAACCCGTTAAAGGGGTGTTGATTTCGTTCTGGCCCGACGGAGCCGGTATGAAAGCTGCGGCAACAGGCGAAGCCGCGCTGGTGAAGAAAACAGCCGATAAAGGCGGTTTTTACGTAAACTCGATGTTGGCAGGAACTTACAGGCTTACCTTGCAAAAAGCAGGTTATGCCGAACAAACTCTGACAGTTTATGTGAATGATGGCGAACTAACAACGGTGGATGTAAAACTGGCCAAAGTGTAACAATAGCTTTACCCCTGACAGGGTTTGAAACCTTGTCAGGGGGGGAAGTTTATTATGAAGAAACCACGCAATGCAATCGCGCGGCAGCGGGGGATGGAAAATTATCAAAAGCCATGTCGATGGAAAATGATAGTCAAAAAAAATTGTCTCCTAAAATTAATTTCGAATTGGGGATTCATCGGGATAAACATATCATCCTCATTCGTTTCGATAAGGATGAGGAGCTGATCGCTAGAGTAAAAAAGCTGAAAGGCGTACATTGGAGCAGGACTCTTAAAGCCTGGTATGTACCGGACGTAGCGGAATATAGAAAACGTTTTGGATTAGCTGAATCGATAGAAAATGAGGAAATAAAAAGAATTGAAGAGAAAATTCATCCTGTAAATCGTGAAGCATTCAGGCGAATGGTCGATCAGCTTAAATTAAAGTCATACAGCCCGAATACAATAAAAACTTACCGTAATGAATTTATGCAGTTATTACTGGCTTTAAAGAGTCATTCGGTTGATGATTGTGATGCAGAGAAGATACGAAGTTATATGCTTTATTGCACCAAAACTCTTCAGCTTTCGGAGAACTCACTGCATAGCCGGTTAAATGCCCTTAAGTTTTATTTTGAACAGGTATTGCACCGCGAAAAGTTTTTTTATGAAATTCCCCGACCAAAAAAGCCATCGAAACTTCCGAAAATTATAAATAATAAAGACATAAAAAAACTGCTCGACAAAACTGAAAACCTGAAACACAATACCATGCTCAAACTTTGCTATGGTATGGGTTTGAGGGTCTCGGAAATAGTAAACCTTAAAATCAGCGATATCGACAGCAAAAATATGCAGGTTTTTATCGAACGTGCCAAGGGGAAAAAGGATCGCTATGTTAATTTACCTGAATCGATACTGGAGCAACTTCGCCGGTATTTTCGCGAAGAAAAACCCAAATACTATCTATTTGAGGGGCAATATGGTGGAAAATATTCGATACGAAGTGTACAACAAATCTTTAAGAATGCACTAAAAAAAGCGAATATTATTAAACCTGTTGGAATTCATAGTTTGCGACACAGTTTTGCCACTCATTTGCTCGAATCGGGAACCGACATACGGTTTATACAAGAGCTTTTGGGACATAACGACATCAAAACCACCCTAATTTATACCCAGGTGAGTAACAATTCGGTCCGGAAGATTAAAAGTCCACTTGACAATCTGTAGGTTTCGCATTTTGTATTGTTTTCTTGAATATTCCCTTGTAATTTTTGAAGCTAACAATACAAAATGCGAAAGATTAAATTTATAAATTTATAAAATAAATTCATTGAATATCAATAACTTAAAAAATACACTAACGAATAATTTGGTTATTGAATAATATTCATAAATTTGAGAGAGTATTGCGTATATTATATAGTTACCGGTCATGCTAAAAGACGACAGTGCAATAATAAAACGACAGAGTAAATGAACAGACAAGCCTATGCTTCAGCAAAATCAAAAGAGCTGCAACCCATCGTACAAGTCGACACAGTTGCAGCACATTTGCTTTTGCCCCAACGCACTTGGCAGCAGCGGACAGTGACTTTTACTAGATTAATCCTGCTTGTTTTTCTATTTCTCTCAACGACTTTTTCAACTTTTGCCCAGACAAACCCACGACATGTTAAGGTGAGCGGTTATTATCGTAAAGACGGAACTTATGTTCAACCGTATTTCAGGACTGCCCCTAACTCAACAAACCGTGACAACTTTTCGACAAAAGGAAATACAAACCCATATACTGGTAAACCTGGTTGGATAGAGCCTGATAGTAAATACAATACATTTTATTATAGCACTTACACCTACCCTACCAATAAAACCCAAAGTGGTTATACGACAACAACCACAGCAAAAACCAATCTACCAATACAATACAAGAACAGGACATACATTGAGGATGAATATGGAGGTTACTCATGCTATTTGACTGTTAAAGATGAACGGACGTTTAATATTTACGACATGAAAGACGAACTCATCTTATATCTTGTTATCAATCACCGTGGAGACTGGAGAATTTTTGATAGTAATTGGATTTACATCAAAACCATATTTGTAGAAACAGAAAAATGAGAATAGGTTTAATCATCATATTGACATTTTGTTTGAGCAAGCTAACGCTTGCCCAAACGGCTTATGAAAGCCCATTGGGTTTCACATTAAGTTTTGACAAAACTTGGAAACGATTACCCAAAGAGGTATTGCAACAGCGAATGAAGGATGTAAAAGACTTTTTAGAATATAGAAAGGATATTCAATTTGATGCTTGTTATCAGAAAATTGGGAATGCCGATATGGATTACCCTTACATACTTTTTAAGAATGTTTATGCGACCACATCAAATGAAGATGAAATCAAAAAAGTTCAGGAATACTTCACCAACAAACCTCAATTTGAAAAAGTAATAGAAAACCTAGTCAATGGAAAATTTGGAGTAGAGCTTAAAGTCGGAAAAAACTATTATGATGCAAAGAATAAAATATTAATTTTCACCTATGACATGGGAATAAGTATTAAGGGGAATTTGGTCGGAATGTTTGCCTTCTACTTTGGTAAAAATGCCAGCTTAATAACCTATTGCTACTCATACAAGGACGAATTTAAGTATGACCAAAAAGAGTTTCTAGACATCATCTATTCCATAAAAGATAAAGGAATGGTAAACACAATGGGTAACTATGTTTCAAAACATGACCTTGCTGTAAAATATTACAATGATGGAAAAATGCAATCCGAAGCAGGTAATCGTGAAGCAGCTATAAGTCTTTATACTAAAGCCATTGAAAACTATCCTGTGGAAGATAGTTACATGAAGTCCGAAGCATATTACAACAGAGGCTTAAACAAACGTTATCTCAATAACTATAAAGGAGCAATTGCCGATTATACAGAAGCGATAAAACTCCGCCCCGATTATTATAAGGCTTACAATAACAGAGGTTTTGCCAAACTTCAAATCGAAGACTATGCGGGTGCCATTTTAGATTTCACTCAAACTATTAAATATGATAATTACAATACTGAATTTACCAGTATGGCACTAGGAAATAGAGGTATTGCAAAATTATCACTTGGGCAAGATGGTTGTCCTGACTTGAAAAAGGCTATCGAGTTAGGAAATAAGAATGTGATACAAGCCTACAACGAACTTTGTAAATAAATCAAAATCAATAATTACTAACAATTAAAATCAAACAACATGTTTCAAAATCCATTTTCATTTGACGGACGTATCAGAAGAACTGAATACGGAGTAAGCTTTATCATCTATGTGGTGGTAGCAGTAATTGTAAACGCCATTATAGAAAGTAGCCGTGATGCTGCAATTCTTGGTTTGGCTTATATCCCTATGCTTTGGTTTCTGTGGGCACAAGGGGCTAAAAGATGTCATGATGTTGGGAATAGCGGTTGGTGGCAACTAATCCCTTTCTATGCGTTATGGATGCTTTTCCAAGACGGACAACCTGGACCAAACCAATACGGTGAAAATCCAAAAGGTATTCAATCAATTGGTGGGCAAACCTTCCAAGGTGGACAAAACACAGGAACAACAGGAGGTTATCAAGGAGGATATAGCGGTGGACACAATAACCCAACAACAAATTATTCATCAACTGAAAACCCATCTAACTCTGGCGGTTACAAGGACGGTGATTTATACAAATAAAATCAATCATTATGCACGATATTAGAAATCTCACAATCAGCAGCACGAACCCCTGCTTACTTGTTTACTTAATTGACCAAAGCGGTTCAATGAATGAAAAATTTGGCAATGCTTCGCATACAAAAGCGGTCGAAGTTACTAATGCAATCAACGACATTTTATATGAAGTTGGTTTACGTTGCATTGGAAGCGGTGGCGAACTCAAAAACCGATTTGAAATTGCCATTATAGGATATGGCAAACAGGAAAATGTTGTTCAATCAGGTTGGGAAGGACAGCTATCAGGAAAATGGGTAGTCTCAATTAAAAATATTTTTGAATTTCCTCTTGGACAAGAAAATGACAAACCAATTTGGATTAAACCTTATTCGGTGAGTAATACCCCAATGACAAAGGCTTTTGAAAATGCTAAACGACTTTGTAATGACTGGATAAACTGGGGAAATCATAAAGACTGCCATCCACCCATCATTATTAATATAACTGACGGTGCAGCCACTGACGCAGGAAGCAATTTTAATGCTTTAAAAAGTCAAGTAGAGCAAATAAAAAGCTTGAGAACCAACTACGGTTCGGTTAGCATTTTAAACATTCATATTTCAACAAGAGCAGGTGACAAATTATTATTCCCAAGTGAAGTAAATACAGGTGACAAATTTGAAAGGCTTCTATTCGAGATGTCCACCCCACTTGATGAAAACATGATAAGAATAGCCCAACAAAAAGGGTATGACATTCGACATAATGCAAAAGGTTATGTTTTCAATGGTAATGCCACGGACTTAATTAACTTCTTAAATATCGGAACACCACAGTAATGGGCATAACAGTTTTACAACTTCATAAAAGAGCATCCTATGAATTTAAATACATACAGGATAAGTATGCGGTAAATTCAGAAAGGAAATCTTTTGCATTAGCAGATGGAACAACACAAAGTTTTAATTCCGAAATTTGGGCAGGGATAATTACAAAAGAATTTGTAGGAAACCCAATATTCAATGCAAATGAGCTTATAACTTCATTTACAAAGCAGGTAGAATTATACAAAAGTGCAAAATTTGAATTCAGCACCAATCCAGCTAAAGCATCGTTAGAAAAAGCCAAACAAAATAAAGGTGGCACAGCCACCTTTATCGGTTTGCAATTCACTGAGCAAAACAAACTTGATGTAATATCATGCGGTGATACAAATTTATTTTTACTAAATTCTGAAAATAAAATTATTCCATTTCCTTTTGTTGATGTGGATAGTTTAGACGCTAACAATTATTTCATTAATACTGAGCAACTTTTGCAAAATAAAATTGATGAAACATTTTTTAAGCAAAGAACCCTTGAATATTCACCTTCGGATGTTCTAATTATAGCAACTGATGCTCTTAGTAGGCTTATATTGAAAAAGCCATCTACAATAACAGAACTTTTAGAAATTAAGACTTTTGAACAATTACATCAATTCTGTTTAAAATATTGGGGAAATAAGGAACTACAGGAAGATGATATTTCAGCTATCATTATTCCACTTAATAATGTGGCAGATTTAAAGCTAATTAATCCGCCAAAAGATTTTTCCTTTCCAAAAGAAAAAGAAGAAGAATTTATCCCAACATCCTTACAACAAAAAAAACAAAGAAATTATACAGATATGGAAATGAACGAAATCAGAAACCAATTTAATGGGGTCGCTCAAGACTTTCATCAAGTGAAAAAAAAACTAAAACTACACGAAATGCTACTGATGGTAGCAATTAGCCTTTTGATGGTAAACATACTACTAATGTATTTTTTGCGACCAACGAAATCTAAAGATGAAATTTCAAATGCGAAAGCGAAATCAGAAAATGCAATTATTGAAAAGTATGAAAATACTATTGGTGATTTGAAATCAGAAATTCAAACACTTAAAAGTAAAATCACCGATTTAACTCAACCAAAAGAAGAACCAAAAGAAGAAAAGACTGAGCTAGCCAAAACAAGTCAAACCATATCCAAGGAAGAAGCGAAGAAGAGACAGGAAGAGTTAATTAAAGCAGGCTATAAAGTAACCGCAGATGGCATATGGGGAGCACAATCTGAAAAAACTTGGAATGAATATCAACAAAAGAAAAAAGATAAGAAGTAGTAATGGCTAAGAATTATCCAACCATTGGTGAATACAACCAACTTATACAAAAAAAAGGCGGTAGTGCTTTTAGGTCTTTGAAAGGTATAAATCTAATTGCATCGAGAACATCACCAATTAAGGTTTACTTATATGGTTCAGGTGCATTTGCAGCAGTCTTTAAAGGTTCGCTAAATGGTAGAACATATGCTATTAGATGTTTTTTGTCAGCTGAAGACGAAACAATAAATCGCTACAAAGCAATATGTAGTTATCTAAAAAACATCCATTCATCATGGAAAACTGATTGTGAATTTATAGAAAATGAAATATCTCTAAATGGCAATTCATATCCAATTCTGAAAATGGAATGGATGAACGGACTACTCATTAACCAATTTGTTTCAAATCATTTAAGTGAAAACAAAGTATTGGCAGAATTACAAGCCAAACTGGTTTCAGTATCCGAAGACTTGGAAAGAAACAAAATAGGTCATGGCGATATTCAATGTGGTAATATCATTATTTCAGGGACATCTGACGATTTTCAGGTTAAACTAATTGACTACGATGGAATGTATGTTCCCGATTTAGCTTATAAGAAATCTATTGAAAAAGGCAGAAGTGAATTTCAGCATCCTAAAAGGACACTAAATAATTTTAGCCCCGAAATGGACAGATTTTCATTTTGGGTAATGATAACAGCTTTAGAAGCCCTCAAACTTGACAAAACTCTTTGGCGTGAAGTAATGCAAGGAGGTTTCAATACGCTTGACAATTTCCTTTTTACAATTCAGGACTTTCTAAATCCTAATCAATCTGCTTTATTTAATAGACTTTATAAACTAAACTCAACATCGCTTAATTTCTATTTAGAAACACTCAAATGGTTATGTAACAGTGAATATTCGGTTATTCCACCCCCAGCGTTATATGGAAATTCGTCCAAAAATTCAAAATCAATCCCCTCGGAGCATCAGAAATATGTTCCTAATAGCCAAAGTATTGATAGAGCAGTATCAGCCAACAAGTATAAAATTATTACGCCAAATGGCTCCGCATCGGTTTTGACATCCACATTTCAAAAACTTGGTTCGACACCTTTAGAACTTGACAAACAAACCTATGAGGGAAAATTGATTTTAGTTTCAAACGGCAAGGAGACAAAACGAATTACACTTAACTCACATCAAAACTTAATAGAAATAAAATTTGACTAATAGCCCACGCAATTGGTGGCACATTTGCAAAACCGCACAAGCCCAATGCACAAGCCAATTTTTGCAAAAGAGCCACCAAGCCAACGCACAAAGACACTCCAACATGGACAGACAACAACACGACAGAAAAGAAGCACGAACCGGTAACATGCGTTTGGCGTCATGCGGGGTGAAGTGCTTAAATTCAAGTTCAGTTTTT
>CAYRBM010000211.1:0-8792 GCA_964422425.1 uncultured Odoribacter sp. | reverse complement strand
AAAAGTACGTTAATTAATGTTAAGATTTTCAGTTTGAAGAATTCTAAAATGAATATACAGAGATTATGGTTTAATGAATATCTTTGCATAGCTCAGTAAAAACAAATTATCAGTTCGTTCGTTTCAATTGTCGTTTGATACTTATCAACCCTATATGAATTGTATATCATATTCAGAAAAATTGAACTATTTTTGCACATCAAAAATCACTAACTGACTACATATCAATAATCTATAAATTAACACTCTATGACAAAGTATGTTTATACGTTTGGAAATGGTGCAGCTGAAGGAAAAGCTGACATGAAAAACCTGCTTGGAGGTAAAGGTGCAAACCTTGCAGAAATGAACCTGATTGGGGTTCCTGTTCCTCCCGGTTTTACGATCACTACCGAAGTTTGTACCATTTACAATAAACTTGGTCGCGAAAAGGTTATCGAGCTTTTAAAAGATGAGGTTGAAGCTGCCATTGCCCAGGTTGAAGCACAAACCGGAGGCAAATTTGGTGACGCAACCAATCCTCTTTTGGTTTCGGTACGGTCGGGTGCACGCGCCTCGATGCCCGGAATGATGGACACTATTTTGAACCTCGGTTTAAATGACACCGTTGTGGAAGGAATGTCGAAAAAAACCGGAAATCCACGTTTCGTTTGGGACAGTTATCGTCGTTTCGTTCAAATGTATGGCGATGTGGTTCTTGACATGAAACCAACTTCAAAAACCGACATCGATCCTTTCGAAGAAATTTTGGAAGAAGTAAAACACGAAAAAGGTGTTATCAACGACAACGAACTTTCAGTAGAAGCATTGAAAGAGTTAGTTGTTAAATTTAAAGCTGCTGTTAAAGCAAAAACGGGCCACGATTTCCCTGAAAGTTCATGGGAGCAGTTGTGGGGCGCTGTTTGTGCAGTATTCAACAGCTGGATGAATGACCGAGCTATTTACTATCGCCAGTTGAACCAGATTCCTGAAGAATGGGGAACTGCCGTTAACGTGCAGGCCATGGTATTCGGAAACATGGGTTTAACTTCGGGAACAGGCGTTTGCTTCAGCCGCGACGCCGGAACCGGCGAAAACCTGTTTAACGGCGAGTACCTGATCAACGCTCAGGGCGAAGACGTTGTTGCCGGTATTCGTACACCACAGCAAATTACCCTCGAAGGTTCTAAACGTTGGGCAGAACTGGCAGGTGTATCAGAAGCTGATCGTGCGGCCAAATATCCATCACTGGAAGAAGCGATGCCTGAAATGTACCAGGCGCTTTTCAACATTCAAAAGAACCTTGAAAAGCATTACAAAGACATGCAGGATATGGAGTTTACCATTCAGGAAGGTAAAATGTGGATGTTGCAAACCCGCAACGGGAAACGCACAGGTGCCGCAATGGTAAAAATCGCCATGGATATGTTGAAAGAAGGTTTGATTGATGAAAAAACTGCGTTACTCCGCGTTGAACCCAATAAACTAGACGAGTTATTACACCCTGTATTCGATAAAAAAGCCATTAAAGCTGCCCGTGTACTGGCCAAAGGCTTACCTGCATCCCCAGGTGCTGCTACCGGTCAAATCGTATTCTTCGCCGACGAAGCTGAAGAATGGGTAGCACAAGGTAAAAAAGTCGTTTTAGTTCGTATTGAAACTTCACCGGAAGACCTTCGTGGGATGAACGTAGCACAAGGTATTTTAACTGCCCGTGGGGGTATGACTTCGCACGCAGCCGTTGTGGCCCGTGGAATGGGTAAATGCTGCGTTTCGGGAGCTGGTGCACTGCAGATCGATTACAAAGCCCGCACAATGGTTGTTGACGGAAAGACTTTTAATGAAGGTGATTTCATATCGTTGAACGGAACTACCGGCGAAGTTTACGAGGGTAAAATTGCAACCATCGATCCCGAATTAAGTGGTGATTTTGGAGAACTGATGGATATCGCTGAAAAATATACCCGCATGAGTGTTCGCACCAATGCCGATACGCCTAAAGATGCACAGATTGCACGCAATTTCGGTGCAAAAGGTATTGGCTTGACCCGAACCGAGCACATGTTTTTCGAAGGCGACCGCATTAAAGCCATGCGCGAAATGATTTTGGCCGACGATGTTGCCGGTCGCGAAAAAGCGCTCGAAAAACTGTTGCCAATGCAGCGCAGCGACTTCGAAGGTATTTTCGAAGCTATGGCCGGTTATGGCGTAACCATTCGTTTGCTCGATCCGCCATTGCATGAATTTGTACCTCACGAAGAAGCTAACCAATTGGAAATGGCTAAAGAAATGGGCATTTCGGTTGAACAGGTAAAACACAAAGTAGAATCGCTGCACGAATTTAACCCGATGTTGGGACACCGTGGCTGCCGTTTGGGTATTACTTATCCTGAAATTACAGCCATGCAGGCCCGCGCCATCATCGAAGCTGCCATGAATCTGAAAGCTAAAGGCATTGACGCCCGTCCTGAAATTATGGTTCCATTGGTAGGTACAGTTGCCGAGTTGAAAAACCAGACTGAAATTATTCGTAGCGTTGCCGAAAAAGTATTTGCTGAAAAAGGCGACCGCATCGATTATTTGGTTGGTACCATGATTGAAATTCCACGCGCTGCGTTAACAGCCGACCATATTGCCGTTGAAGCCGATTTCTTCTCATTCGGAACAAACGACTTAACTCAGATGACTTTGGGTTACTCTCGCGACGACGCCGGTAAATTCCTGCCAGACTACCTCAACCGTGGTATCCTAAAACAAGACCCATTCCAGGTATTGGATCAGAACGGTGTTGGTTTGCTGGTTGAAATTGGTGTAACCCGTGGACGTCAAACAAAACCCGACCTTAAAGTTGGTATTTGCGGCGAACATGGCGGAGAACCAAGTTCGGTTGAATTCTGCGACAAAGTAGGTATGAACTACGTAAGTTGTTCTCCATACCGAGTGCCAATTGCACGTTTGGCTGCTGCACAGGCAAATATCAAACACAGCAAGTAAAAAAGCCTCAGTATTCAGTCTCAGTGTTCTGTTTGAACCTGGGGTAATTACTGAAGATAAATGATAGAAAGGGAATAATCCGAAAGGGTTGTTCCCTTTAATGTTTTTCTACGAGCAATTGTCGTGCTTCCTGTTGTAAAATTGGAGGTAAATGAATGTGACGGCGCCCAAGACTAATGAGCCATTTGTTGATTTCCTGCGGACGAAGTGTGTATAGAACCTCACGCAACTGATCAATTTGCTGACCAGTTAATTGATCTTCCCTGATATTACGCAGCACATCAAGCTCTTCATCGTCAAAATAAACAATCTCTTCTTCATTAAACTTATACGAATCGAATTCGCACACTTCATGCGCTCCGCAACAATCAGTTGCAGCCAATTGTGGTTCATCATCTTTCTCTGCGGAAGCGTTCGAATTCCTTCGTTTTGATGAAGCCACCACCGTCAAGCCTATCACAACTACAATAAAAACTATGGAAAGAATGTAAAACATAGCTCAAAAATAAAAAAACGAAATTATTCAGTATTTAGTGCTTTAATGCGCGAAACTAAAAGCGAAATACCAATCCCAAAAATACCAATTAAGGCAAATGAATACCTCAGACCAAATGCTTCAGAAATATGTCCGATAAGTGGCGGCCCCATTAAAAAACCCAGAAAACTGACACTGGAAACAGTTGCCAGTGCAATCCCCGGAGGAACTTTACTGTGTCGTCCGGCAGTACTGTAAACCGTAGGAACAATGCTCGACACACCAAGTCCAACGAGCATAAAGGCCAGAGTCGAAGGAATCAGAAATGGGAAAATTACCGCCGTAAATAAGCCTGTTGAAATCATTACCCCGCAAATCTGCAACAAGCGTTTACGTCCTATCTTTGAAATCAGGTAATCAGCTAAAAAACGTCCCAGTGCCATCATTATCATGAATGTTGTATAGCCCAGAATAACAAGCGATTCGGGTGCCTTCACTACATCCTTGAAATAAACACCACTCCAGTCGAACATAGCTCCTTCGCTGGCCATACTACAAAAACCAATAATTCCCAACTGAAGCAAAATTCCGTCGGGTTTAGAGAAGAATTTACGTTTCGGTTCATCGTTGGTATTTCCTGTTTTTCCTTTGACTAAAAATGGCTGATTCACCCACACAATAGTCCACACCACAAGAATAACTGAAATAAAATGCCAGTAAGGCTGAACTTTCAGATTGATCATCAGAAGACCAATCAAAGCACCAGTAAAACCAGCAAGGCTCCAGCTTCCATGAAAGGAAGCCATAATTGAGCGCCCATATAACCGCTCTGTTGCCACACCCTGGGTATTAATTGAAATATTGCACAGATTACCTGCCAACCCGAATAAAAACAAGGCAACGGCCAATTGCCATCCTTCGCGCACCAGCCCAACATTGCTGAGGCAAATGGTATAGACAGGCAGAGCAAACAACATCACATTTCGGCTACCAAAACGTGTAACCAGCTTCCCAGAGAAAGGCATCATCAGAAATTGTCCGACCGGCAAAGCAAACAAGATGCTTCCAAACTGTGCATCATTCAGGTTTAAAGCTGTTTTAATATCCGGAATGCGACTTGCCCATGAGGCAAAACACAACCCCATACTGAAATAAATCAGCGATACGGCTATACGCGTGCGAATCTTGTTCGGCAAGTGTTCTGCCGGCGCCACTATGCTATATGTTTGTTCTGACATGATTAAAAGTTTCCGGGCAAACTTCTCAATGAACATTAAAATTTCACAAATGTTCTTCCCCGCCTTCGTTTTGCCCTGATAATAACTGCTTACAAAAGTATGAAAACAGGCCAATCACCAATTTCTGCGATAAAAAAACCACTGTTTCGTTAAGAAATTGGTACAGCCTTTATAAAATCTTTATACATCTCCCGCAAAACTTTACAAATCCTTTATGAAATCTAGGTCAACTTTGTACGCTAATACAAGGAAGAAAATGATCAATCTCCCCATTGTTTACAGGGTTTTAAGCCGAAATTTATTAATACTGACAGTAGCTTTAATCTTTTGTGCCGGAATTGCTTTGATTTATTCTGAAGATGTCGCTCCATTTATTTATTCATCGATAATTAGCCTGATAACCGGATTAATTTGCTTCTTCTCTGCCCGAAATCATTCGGAAGAAATTACCATGCATAAAAAAGATGCCTACCTTATTGTTACTTTGTCCTGGATTATCATGAGCGTCATCGGTTGTTTACCGTATATTTTTTCCGGAGGCATTCCCAGTTTCGTCAATGCTCTTTTCGAGTCAGTATCGGGATTTACCACTACTGGGGCATCAATTCTGACCGACATTGAAATCCTGCCCAAGTCAATTCTTTTCTGGCGAAGTCTGACTCATTGGATTGGTGGCATTGGAATAATTGTTCTTGTCATCATTATTATGCCCACACTTCAGATAGGCGGGTATCAGTTGTTCACGCTTGAATCTTCGCTGCAGGAGAAAATTCAGCCCAAAATAAAAGCTGTAGGTTTCAGGTTGCTCTTAATCTATGTAGTCCTCACTGTAGCTGAAATCATTCTGCTGCTTGCCGGGCACATGAATCTTTTTGAAAGCGTTTGTCATGCATTCGGCACAGTGGCTACAGGAGGGTTTTCTCCTAAAAACACCAGCATTATTGCATACTCTCCATACATTCAGTATGTAATTACGACATTCATGTTTTTGGCCGGAACAAATTTCGTTATCCACTATTATTTGTTTAAAGGCGATTTCAGTAAGGTCAAAAAAAATGAAGAACTCTGGTTTTATATCTTCGTTGTTTTTGCAATCACAGCTGTTGTTACCGCTTCGCTTTATCTGACCATGAATAAATCTCTGGAGGAATCGTTTCGCGATTCAGCATTCCAGGTTGTTTCAATCATTACCTGCACCGGATTTGCATCAACAGACTACCTACAGTGGCCCGCTTTTGCATGGACCATCATCTTTTTCTGTATGTTTTTGGGCGGAAGTACAGGCTCAACGGCCGGAGGAATTAAAATGGCCAGACATTTAATTTTACTTAAAAACATCCAACGAATTTTCAGACAGTTAATTTCGCCCAATGCAGTATTGCCGCTCAAACTAAATCAAAAGGTTCTCAGCGCCGAAACCAACAGTTCAGTTTTAACCTTCATTACAGTATATTTCATGGTCTTCCTGATTGGAACAGCATCTCTGGTAGTTTTAGGACTCGATGGACCAACAGCCAGCAGTTCGGTGGCCACGTGTATGGCTGGAATCGGACCAGGAATCGGAACGGTGGGGCCGGTCAGCAATTTCGCACATCTCCCCGATTTGGGAAAAATCATCTTATCATTCCTGATGCTATTGGGACGACTCGAAATATACACGATTATTGTCATGCTCTCCGGAAATTTTTGGAGGAAATAAAGAACATTCCGAAAACCAGTTGGGGTTGATAAATAGTTAAATTTGTTCCAGACAATGAAAAATGGAAAATAAAAAACTCATACTGAAGCTATTTCCTTCAACAACAAATTCTGGTATTCGTCAATATCTTCTTTCTGTATTCATCATGGGTGCAACAGCACTTGCCTGTTCACCCCTGGCCAATCTTCAGGGTTACCATGTGGTTTCGTTTGTTCTTCTTTTTGTTGTTTCAATTCTGGCTACTTTTATGGGAATCGGGCCTGTTTTTGTTGCAGCTGCACTCGGAGCACTAGTCTGGAATTTCTTTTTCATCCCGCCAAATCTGACTTTTCACATTGACAAAACGGAAGATATTCTCATGTTCGGAATGTTTTTTATCGTGGCCCTGGTCAATGGCGTTTTAACTACCCGGGTCAGACGACAGGAGCAACTGGCCCGCGAACGGGAAGAGCGCACCAATGCACTTTTTCAGCTTACCCGCGAACTTTCCAAAGCCAGTGGCACAGAAGAAGTGCTTGCAGTGGCCATCGAAGGGATTAAAAATCATTTTCAAACCAGTCCACTTTTCATCTTGCAGGACGGGAACAACATCCTCTATTCATCGGGGAGATTACAAAAGGATAAAAAGCTAACAACCGAGGAATACAATGTTGCAGAATGGGTATTTAAACAGGTTCGCAAAGCAGGGAAATTTACCGAAATAATGCCCGATGTGAATTACACCTTTTTCCCATTACCGGGAACACGATTAAGTCCGGGAGTAGTGGCCATCAAAATTGAACAACTTTTTACCGGAGATCAGAAAGCACTTTGGGATACTTACCTGACTCAGATTTCGAATGCACTTGAACGCGAATTTTTGGGAGAAATGGCACAAAAAGCCCGTTTTCTTGTCGAATCAGACCGCTTGTATAAAACACTGTTTAACTCCATTTCGCACGAACTCCGAATACCAGTGGCCACCATCATGGGAGCTTCCGATTCGTTATTAAATTCATTGCACCCCAGAAATGTACAAGCGGCATTATTCAATGAGATTTTCACCGCCTCGCTTCGCTTAAACCGATTGATTGAAAACCTGCTCAACATGTCGCGGCTTGAAAGCGGTCAACTCTCCATACGACTCGACTGGTACGATGTAAATGATTTGGTTAATAAAGTTGCCGAAGACCTGAAAGATGAACTAAAACCCTATTCACTGATCGTTTCAATACCTGATGATATGCCGTTGGTTAAAATCGATTTTGGACTACTTGAACAGGTTCTTTACAACCTGATATTTAATTCGACCCAATATGCTCCTGCTGCTTCAAAAATCGAACTTTACACATCCTGCGAAAACGGTTTGCTTATTATTGCCGTGAAAGACTCCGGTCCGGGCTTTCCGGAAGATGTAATTGGAAATGTCTTTCAGAAATTCTTTAGAGTTGACGGAAGTAAAACCGGAGGTCTTGGCTTAGGCTTGTCGATAGTCAAAGGTTTTGTTGAGGCCCACAAAGGATCAGTATGTGTAGAAAACAGAAAAGATGGGGGCTCGGAATTCACCATCCGGATACCTACAGAAAATCCGGACATTATAAATTTACCGCTCGAAAATGATTGAAAACGAAACCATACTGATTATTGACGATGAGTTACAAATCCGTCGTCTGCTGGAAATAACCCTTTCGGCAAACGGGTATAAAATCATTCATGCCGGAAACGGAAAAGATGGGATGGTTGATGCAGCTACCTATCATCCATCCTTAATTATCCTTGATTTAGGTCTTCCTGATATTGACGGACATGAGATACTCAAAAAGTTGCGTGAATGGTTTTTCAGACCAATTATTGTGCTGTCAGTCCGAAGTTCAGAGGAAGACATCATTACTGCACTCGATAACGGAGCAAACGATTACCTGACCAAACCATTCAGAAGCGGAGAACTTTTGGCCCGGATCAGAGCAGCAATCAGAGGGGGTGAAAATAAAAATGATGAGCCAGTGCTTGAATTTGGTTCACTCAGCATTGATCTGGTTAACCATGTTGTTCGAAGAAACAAAGAAATATTGAAATTGACATCGACTGAATTTTCTTTGCTTTGCCTGCTTGCCAAAAATCAAGGGAGAGTTCTCACTCATCAGCACATTTTAAAAGAGATTTGGGGATTCGGATATTTGGAACAAACCCAATATCTGCGGGTATTTGTCGCTCAACTGCGCAAAAAAATTGAAGAAAACCCTTCAAAGCCCAAACTACTAATTACTGAGTCGGGCATTGGATACCGGTTTGGAGATTGAAAAGTACCTCCGTTTCTCTTCCAGAGAAGGAATGTTCCAAAACAAAAAGACTTTCAACCGGATTCAATTGAAAGTCTTTTTTATGAAATAAAATATAATGAGTATCCGATATCATACCTAATTTTCAA
>CAYRBM010000210.1:0-8879 GCA_964422425.1 uncultured Odoribacter sp. | reverse complement strand
TCCTTTTGTTGCTTATTTTCAATTAGTTATTAATCGAACTCAGGTTAGTAATAATTATGAATGACTAATTTTGAACGGCTTATTCTGAAAAAAGACTTTCAGGTGATTGAAATGCAAAAAAAATATTTTCGGTGGTCGCTCTATCTGGCCGGATTGCTTTTACTGTTGTTCATGTCAACGGTTCTGTCATTGTCATCCGGAGAAATGAACCTTGGATTTATGGATATTTTTGCCATTCTCCGGAAAGGCCACGAAAGCATGGAGTACACCATTTTGAGCCAGATTCGCCTGCCCCGCGTTTTGCTGGGGATTGCTATTGGCGGGGCGCTCAGTCTTTCAGGCATATTATTGCAGGGCGTTTACCGAAACCCGCTGGTTGAGCCTTATACGCTGGGTATTTCGGGCGGTGCGTCGCTCGGTGTGGCTTTTGCCATTGTGTTCGGACTGCACCAGTTGATTGGCTCGTTTGTGCTACCCGCAGCGGGCTTCACAGGCGCTTTCCTCATCATTTTTGTGGTTTACTTGATCAGTACGCGGAGTGGCCGGGTGAATATCCAAACTATGCTGCTCACCGGCGTGATGGTGAGTTTCATTGCATCGTCGTCGATGATGTTGCTGATGGCGGTAACCAGTTCTGAAAACCTGCACGGCATTATTTTCTGGATCATGGGTTCGCTCGACGAACCGGATATGTCGCTGATTATCATCACCCTGATTGTTTCGCTGGCATCGCTGGTTTTGTCGTACCTGTTTGTTCAGCCGTTGAATGCGCTCAGGTTGGGCGAAGAAAAAGCCAAACATTTGGGTATCAATACCGATTTGGCCATCAAGTTGCTGTTCCTAATGGCTTCACTGCTGGCTGGGGTGTCGGTGGCAGTGGCCGGTGTCATCGGTTTTGTCGGCCTCATTATTCCGCACCTCATGCGACTGCTTTTCGGTACCGATTACCGCATTTTGCTTGTCAGTTCGTTTCTTTCAGGAGCCATATTTTTGGTGGTTTCCGACGTGATTGCGCGTACCATTATATCGCCCAACGAGTTGCCAATTGGCGTAATTACCGGTATTGCCGGTGGAATCGCCTTCCTGATCATGATCAGCCATCGTTCCATCCGTTCAATTAACCGCAGCCGATGAACAACATTCTCGCCATACAAAACCTGAGTTGCGGATACCCGAAATTCCAGTTGTCGGACATCAATTTCGAGATTCCGAAAGGTTCTTTCGCCGGAATTATCGGGCCAAACGGTTCGGGAAAGACCACACTTTTCAGGGCGATTACGGGAATTTTGCCTTTGAAATCGGGGAAGATTTTACTTTCAGGAAAAAACCTGAAGTCCTTTTCACTAAGGCAACGGGCGCAAAACATTGCCATCGTGAGCCAGTTTATCGAAGCGGGCGACATGAGTGTGGAAGATTATGTGCTGATGGGGCGCATTCCGTACCACAACCGGTTTAACTTTTTCGAGACCGACGAAGATTTTGCCATTGCTCGCAAATACATGGAGTTGACCGACACCTGGCGTTTCAAAGATCAACTGATGTCGGAATTAAGTGGAGGTGAACAGCAACTGGCCGGCATTGCCCGCGCGCTGACCCAACAACCCGAATTGCTTTTGCTCGACGAGCCCACCTCGCACCTCGACATTACCCACCAGGTTCACATCCTGAACGTCTTGCAGCAACTGAACCAGGAAACGGGGCTTTCGGTGCTGATGGTTATTCACGACCTGAACCTGGCTTCGGAATACTGCGACCGCCTGATTTTGGTAAACCAGGGCCGGATTCACACGCAGGGAGTTCCCGAAGAAGTGCTGACTTTCCGGAATATTGAAGACGTTTATCAAACAGTGGTGGTCACCCAAAACAACCCGCTTTCAGGCAAGCCCGCCGTCTTTTTGGCTTCAGGAAAAGTGCTGAGAGAAATTCAGGAAAGACTGTCTAAACTTTGATTTGTTGATTTAATGATGGATTTGATTTTGAAAAGTTCATTAAAAGATATTGATGGACTTTATAAAAGCCGTAACTTCACCCTATCCTAAAAATCAACCTATGAACCCATTAATCGAACAATTTGTATCGCAGAAACACATTGCCGTCGTTGGCATGTCGCGTTCGAGAAAGAAATTTGGCAACATGGCTGCTCGCGAGTTGAAGCAAAAAGGCTTCGAAATTTATCCGGTTCACCCCGAAGCTGGAGAAATTGACGGATTGACCTGCTACCCCAGCTTAAAAAGTTTAAATGGCAAAATTGATGCTGTCTGGATTTCCGTTCCGCCAGCAAAAGTTTCGCCGGTTTTAGCCGAAGCTGCAGAAATTGGTCTGAAAAACATCTGGTTACAGCAAGGTGCCTGGTCGGCCGAAGTTCAGCAAACCATCGATCAATTGGGACTTCCGGTAGTCTCGAAAAAGTGCATTATGATGTATGCCCCGCCGGTAAAGTCGGTACACAAATTTCACCGGACTATTAAAGGAATACTTGGTAAGTTATAAATGTCATCCCCTGGCTCTTCTTCATCAAAACTGTAATCTAAAGTTTTTTGTTGAGTGATAATTAAGCAGAAAAATATATTTCTTTACTTTTGCACCGCTCTTCGTAAACTATAGAATTATATGGCGAACTATATATTCAAATCTAAAACATGATGTATTGATTCGCAACAGACTTACTATAATGACCATTCTATGAGTATTTATATCTTTTTTTTAGTGGTGCTTTTTATATTGGCTATCTCTGACCTTACTGTTGGTGTTGCCAATGATGCAGTAAACTTTCTAAATTCAGCAATCGGCTCACAAGTAGCTACACGGCGTATAATCATGATTGTCGCCAGTATTGGAATTATGACCGGAGCACTTTTCGCCAACGGAATGATGGAGGTTGCCAGAAAAGGATTATTCCACCCTCAGTACTTTCTTTTCACTGAGATCATAATCATTTTCATGGCGGTTATGTTTACCGACGTGCTCTTGCTTGACTTTTTTAACACTTTTGGATTGCCAACCTCTACAACTGTTTCATTAGTGTTTGGGCTGCTCGGAGCTGCAATGGGGATAGCATTTTTAAAAGTTGGTGAAGGTTCGACCATTGTTATCGATGGTGTTGAAAAAATTGCCCAGATAAGCGATTTTATAAATTCGACGAAGGCACTCACGATCATATCCAGCATACTTTTATCTGTGGTTTTTTCTTTTGTTTTCGGGATTATCATTCAGTGGCTAAGCCGTTTATTGTTTTCATTTAACCTCGAAAAAACAATCAAATATTATGGAGCATTATGGGGAGGCCTGGCAATTTCGGCTATCACTTATTTTATCCTGATTAAAGGGATCAAAGACGCTTCTTTCATGACTCCTGAAATCTATGCTCTAATCAAAGAAAATACCCTGATTATACTCTTGCTTAGCTTTGCATTTTGGACTTTAATTTTACAGGTATCGAGCTGGATTTTTCAAACTAATCCGTTGAAAATAGTTGTTCTTACCGGAACATTTGCCCTAGCGATGGCCTTTGCCGGTAACGACCTGGTAAATTTTGTCGGAGTTCCATTGGCTGGCCTCGAATCGTTCAAGGCTTTTGCCGAAAACGGAGGGAATGATTTATTGATGATAAAATTGCTTGGAGACATTAAAACTCCTTCCTACTATTTAATTTGTGCAGGGGTTATCATGTTAATTGTTCTTTGGTTTTCAAAAAAGGCACAAACAGTAATTGAAACCTCACTAAGTCTAAGTCGGCAGGAAGAGGGAACAGAACGTTTCGGATCATCGGCATTTTCAAGAGTTTTAGTTCGCAAGGTTGTCAATACGAGTACTTTCTTTAGCCAGGTGATTCCTCAACCAGTTATTGCAAAAATAAATAAGCGGTTTGATACCTCAGAAATGGCAGAAAGAACTAAAAAAGAACCAAATCCGCCTATGTTTGATTTGGTGAGAGCTGCTGTAAACATGATGGTTGCCTCAAGTCTGATTGCCATCGGAACTTCCTATAAATTGCCGCTTTCAACCACCTACGTTACTTTTATGGTGGCCATGAGTACTTCTCTGGTCGATGGAGCCTGGGGAAGGGATAGTGCAGTTTATCGAATAACAGGGGTATTCACTGTTGTTGGAGGCTGGTTTATTACAGGTCTTGCAGCCTTCTCAGTTGCTTTTTTTCTCTCCTTATTTATGGGATGGGCGCAGGTTTTTGGCGTAGTAATCGTTTTAATCTTTGCCATTATGGCTTTTCTGCGCACTCATGTAATACACAAAAAACGTGAGGAAAATTTCCAGGCGAAAACCGAGGACATTGATGTTATCCCTTCGGTAAATTCCATGTTTGAAACCAACAATAAAGGAATTGCAAAAACATTGAACGCAGTGAGTACCATTTTTAGTGAAACAATCGATGGGCTGATTAAGGAAAATCGGAAAGAGCTGAAAAAACAGGTTCATAACTCGTTGGAGCTTGAACAAAAGCTGGCCAATAAAAAGAGCAAAATTCATCAGACAATTAATTCCTTACCTCCCGATTCAGTCGAAGCAAGTCATTACTATGTGCTTACGCTCGATTATCTGAAAGAATTTGCTCACTGCATAAATTACCTTGCTGACCCCGTATTTAATCACGTGGATAACAACCATAAACCAATTCTGCCGTCGCAGGCTATGGAGCTGAGACAAATTGCTGAAGAATTTGCTGGTTTTGCCAGACAAATGATTGACACACTTGATGACAATAACAGCGAAAATCTCGAAAAAATTAACAGCGAACAAACACGAATCATTGGAATGATTCGTGAAGCACGAAAGAATCTGATCAAATCAATAAAGAAGAATGATGTTGGCACAAAAAACAGTATGCTTTTGCTCAGCATATTGAGTGAAGCACGGAACATCCTGATTTATTCGGTAAACATGATGAAAATTCAGAACGATTTCACCCGGTTGATTAAGAGCTAGGTCAAATTCAATCTGCACATAAAAACAACGAGGCTGTCAACCCAATGACAGCCTCGTTTGATTTGTGTATAGAAAAATGCTGCTTAATTTTTGATTGCAGGAAGCGGTTCTTTTTTAAGTGCAAGGCCATCCGCTGTCATAATCCATGTCTTGCCCATCATATCGCCATCCCACATGTTTTCAACATTTTCAATATCATAGACAATATCTTCCATCTTCTTACCCAAATAAACTGATTTTCCTTCCGGAACTTTCAATATCATCGAAACTTCCTGTTTGCGCCATTTTGAATTGCTTTTCAGGAAATAATATGGATCAAATTTCATGGTTGAGTCCTTTACACTGAAATTATATTCGATTTGCTCCACATTCGTTTGAGCTTCTTCGTTGCTACCACCACGTGCACGTTTTTTGACCTGAAGCAAAAACTCATCAGTACTGCTTTTCTCGATAGTAAAACTTGGATGACCAAGTAGTTTTTCCTGTCCGTTAACAGTGGCAATTTTCATCCTATCAAGCGAAATGTGGTCATCAATCATCGATTCAAATAGATCATCGGATGTTTCGAGGTACAAAGTTTTGCAATTGCCGCACTCAACTTTTTGGGTAACAGTCTGGCTCGATTGTTTTGAAAAATTACCCACCTGATTTACACTCACAATAATCAATACGATTAAGGCAAGCAGCCAAAGGCCAAATGTTCCCAGCCCAATCAGTTTGTTGTTGGTTTTATACCTGAAAAGCAGTTTGGTACCAACAAACAGAATCAGTAAAATTGGAATTCCAACAAGGATTGCAATGGCAATAAGCGAAATGGTATAAGCCTCCGGACTCACAAAATTGTTGATTAGGTTCAGCATGTTCACATCCGAATCCCAGCCAAAATTCCAGGGGCCACCGTGCAAAAAGGAATGGCCCACGGCCATAGAAGTAACAAACCCAATAAGGCTTGCTATACCGCCAATGATAAGGGCAATGCCAAACAATAGAATAATGACCCGCAAAACAACACGAAAAATACTGGTTACCATATCTCCAAAGCTGTCCATCCGCGAAATACCTTTCTCATTTTTCGAGTTCATGAACTTGTTATAGGTCTCTCCCACTTCGTTCATCTCTTCTTTAATCGACTTTTCAATGTTGGAAACAGTAGCCTCTTTTCCTTTCATCTCCAGTTTCTGAGCGGTTGTTTTTGCCTTTGGCACTACTATCCATAAAATGATGTAAACCAAAATTGAGGCTCCTCCCATGAAAAGTACCAATACAAAGATTATCCTGAGAATGACCGGATCGATGTTGAAATAGGCACCCATTCCGGAGCAAACCCCGCCCAAAACACGATTTTCACCATCGCGGTAAAGCCTGCGGCGTATTTTCTGTTCTTCCGGAGCGGCAGTTTCTGTAGTTTCTTTTTCTGATGCAGGCTCCTCTCCCGGTTCAAGAAAGTCTTCGGGTTTCCCCATTCGGGCAATCACCTCGTCAACCATGGCATCGGTAATTACCTCCACCTTATTGGCTGTTTTTTCTATGAACAATTCCGAAATACGGGCTTCAATATCCTGAAGGATTTCCTGACCTTCGATGGCAGCGCCAAAATGGCGATTCAACATGTGCAGGTATCGTTGCAGTTTCTCGTAGGCATCTTCGTCGATGTGAAAAATGCTTCCACTTATATTGATTGTAAATGTCTTTTTCATTTGATGATATTTTTCGATTGTTTCCTTTATCCTGAAAACGAACTATTTATGTTCTTTTATCATTTTAACTGCCTCGACCAGTTCATCCCACGAAGCTCCCATTTCGTTCAGGAAATAGCGGCCTTCATCGGTCAGTTCATAGTATTTGCGAGGTGGTCCCTGCGTTGACTCTTCCCACTTGTAGGCCAGTAGTCCGTCGTTTTTCAGACGGGTAAGCAGCGGATAAAGTGTCCCTTCTACAACGATCATCTTCGACCGGCTAAGCTCGTCGATGATATCGCTTGCGTACAATGGTTTCCCGTCGATTACCAGCAAGATGCAGTATTCGAGAACTCCTTTGCGCATTTGAGCTTTTGTATTATTCAGATCCATTATTTTTCCTCCTTAAAGTTCGTTCAAAATTCGTCCCTCAAAAAATGAATTTTATTTAGTCCAAAAGTTTTCATTCAACATCCAGGCTTCTGTTTTTAAAGTTGGTTCTGTTTCGGTAACTAAAGCCGGATTTATAAAATAAGTTTCCCCCGTCATCCAGTTTTCAATTTCCGGTGCTTCTTCCTTTTCAGTTTCAAAACTCATTTTTTCCAAACTGAAATAAGCATCATTGGTCATCCAGTTTTCGATTTCGAGGTCATCTTCTCTTTCCTGTTCAAGAAACCTCATTGTTGAATTAGCACGATTCATTTTGGATGTCGAAAATGTAATTGCGTTGTTTGTTAATTCAGCATACCCAACAAAATCGCTCTTCAGCGCTATCGTTTCAGTAAGTTGCACACCTGAATCTATGCCGGGAACTCGTTTCTCTAATTCGCTTGCGCCTGCAATAAAGGTCAGGAATAATATTCCAGGAAGTGCAGCTAAAAATTTAACTGATGACAATTTGAAATTTCTGTTTTCTGTTTTCTGAACATTGTTTGTTGTTTTCATGGCTTTGAGTTTTGTTTTCGATTTGTTTCTGTTTTCTGTTTTCGTTTTCTGAACACGTTTTCTTGTTTCTGATCTCTTGTTTTTTGTTTTCTCTGTTAGTAAGACGATCGGTTTTCGTTTTCGTTACAGTTGCAAGGAACTTTTTTAAAACTTCTACCTTCTCTTACATTGTTATTGGCTTTACAAACATACAAATAAAATATGGTTCTATGCAACACATAGTACTAATATTTTTGAATTTTTATTGAAATATTTTTCAAACAATTGATTATCAACTCTATCTATAAAAAATATTTTTGATTGACTTATCGCCGAATCTGATAAAAAGTAGAACATTCACAATCTGAATAGCCAGAATACCCCTAAGACATGGGCATTACATTTCGCGAAAAATGAAAAAAGGCTCCCCGAATTTCGGAGAGCCTTTTAAAGGGGTGAAATCTATAATGCCCCCGTGTATTCCATTCTTTTAAAATTGCTTTTCGCAATAAATCATCATCAATCCTGAAATTTAATTTTATTCATTCGAGAACGAATACGGGAAATCGCTGTCGTTTACACCGCGTTTGGTGTTGGGCTGGCTACCCATCTTGAAATCGATGGTAGCGCCTTTCATCAGCTCGGGGTAACTTAGGTAGTTCTTCGAATACTCTTTTCCATTGAATTTCGCTGACTGAATGTATTTGTTGTCAGCACTGTTTTCAGGAGCGTTGATAACGATTTGTTTGCCATTTTCGAGTTTCACGGTTACTTTTTGAAACAATGGAGCGCCAATCACATACTGGTCGCTGGCCGGAGTTACCGGGTAGAAACCCATGGCCGAGAACACATACCAGGCCGAAGTTTGTCCGTTGTCTTCGTCGCCGCAATAGCCATCAGGAGTAGGAGCGTAGAGTTTATTCATCACCTCGCGCACCCATTTCTGTGTTTTCCACGGCTCACCGGCATAATTGTACAGGTAAATCATGTGCTGAATGGGCTGGTTGCCATGTGCGTAGTTGCCCATGTTCATAATCTGCATTTCGCGGATTTCGTGAATCACGCCACCATAATACGAATCGTCGAAAATAGGCGGAACCACGAAAACCGAGTCGAGCATGTGTACAAATTCCTTTTTGCCGCCCATCAGGTTAACCAATCCCTGAATGTCGTGGAAAACCGACCAGGTGTAGTGCCAGCTGTTTCCTTCGGTAAAGGCATCGCCCCATTTGTACGGACTGAACGGTTTCTGAAAAGTTCCGTCTTCATTCTTTCCGCGCATCATTTTGGTTTCCGGATCGAACACATTGCGGTAGTTCATCGCGCGTTTGGCAAACA
>CAYRBM010000209.1:0-8891 GCA_964422425.1 uncultured Odoribacter sp. | reverse complement strand
TTTTGGTGCTGTCGGGAGCAAGAGTGATATCTCCAACGGCACTGGTTTTAACCGCCAAAATCGGGGAGAACTTTCCGTGCGCGCTGTTCAGGTAAATCAGGTCGTTTACAATAACTGGTGTGGGCGTTGGAATATCGCCGTTATCAGCCAGCCGCCATATTTCCTTTCCGGTTTCAAAATCGTATCCTCCGGCATGCTTAAAGCCGTTGACCACAATCTGGGCTTTTCCGTCTTTTTCGAAAATAGCAGGAGTTCCGTAAGTTTCAACTTCCCCTTCGCGCGAAGTTCTCCAAATTTCGTTTCCGGTGGCTAAATCAAGCGAAGTGAGATATGGCGTTTTTGGAATATCACACAGAACGATGATCCGGTTTTTATAGATAATAGGCGAACTCGAATAGCCCCACTCGATGCCGGGAGCCGCAAAAAATCCGGGATTGATCAGTCCCATGTCTTTTTTCCAGACGAGGTTTCCTTTGAAGTCGTAACAATACAAACCTTCCGAACCAAAATGAACGACCACATATTTGCCATCGGTGGCCGGAGTACAGTTGGCCTGCGACGCTTTGGTATGCCGTTTGGATTTGGGGATTCCTTTGTGAGCTGTTCGTTCCCAGAGAATTTTTCCAGAGTTTTTATCGAGGCAATACACTTTAAACTCGTGGACTACGCTGTCGTTGGCTTCGCCAATGTCGCCATACAAACCCACCTTGAGCGATGCTGCTTCGGCAGTATTAACGGCAGTTGTTACAAAAACAAAATTGTTCCAAACGATGGGCGATGAGTGACCCAGCCCGGGTATCTGAGTTTTCCACTTGATGTGTTCGCCGGTTTCGATATTCCAGGTCGTGGCAGGTTTGGAGTTTTCGATGTAGCCTAAGCCAAACGGACCACGAAACGATGGCCATTGCTGATTGTAAGGAGTTTGAGCATGAAGCTTAAGCGAGATGAAAAAAAGGATGATAAACAGAAGTTGAATTTTTGGTTTTTGTTTCATTGGATTGGCGTTAGTTGTCGTGTTGCATTTTTAGTAAAAATAAGCTTCCTTGTATATGTATGTAACATACATCATTTTTTCTGGTTGTTGTTCAATCTTTGGATCTATATGGTGCAAAATTAAGAAGAAAAGAAATGGGATAGGGGAAGGTCTGAGTTTGTGTATTTATGAATGAGTAACGGGAGAATTTTTACTGTTTCTTCCAAATAAATGCTTGAGGAACATCAAATCCTTTAGTTCTTCCGCTTCTTTCATCTTTTTTTGCTCCGACATATGAAGATTCAACTAATAAAGTTCTGTCATCCGCAATGATGATTTTTACGAATGCGAATCCATCCGATTTTGAATGCGAATGAAATCCTTCTCCAGTGCGGAGATTTATAGGATTAATTATGACTTCGCCACTAAAAACATCACTACTCCCGACTCTACATCCATTAATAAATAATCTGTTCGCATAAACTGTGCATGCAATTATATGTACTTCTTCTTCAGGAAATCTTTTCCAATAGGAAATGAACTTGGCATTGTGGAACTTCCGTTTTAATTTACAGTAGTAACGAATTTTTTGGATCAACCAAATAACTAAGATTGTGAAAAACAAGTTTCCAATTATACCGCTCAAGACAGACCACCAAAAATTAGAAGTAAACATGTTCATATCAAACTTTTGCTTTACCTACAATAAATATACGACATTTATGTAAAGAAACGTGATTTTACAGACCTAAATTTTCTCCCCTCCTTTTTGTATCTTCACCCGCAAATCTTAATTCTGCCATGAGTAGCGAAAACAAACGGAAAACCTGGAAGCAGCCGTGGTCGTACCGCGAAGGAACAATACTAACAATAGCCATCCTGATTTTGGGATTCGCCCTTCAGGCCAGCAGTGATGGTGCCCGGTTTTCGATGGCCGGATTTCCGTGGAATCTTATTTTAGGTCTGGTTTTCCTTGGCCTTTTGGTACCCGGATACTGGTTGTTCAGGCATTCACAAGTGGTTAAATGGCTTGGTGGAGTAAAGGCTGCTTTACCCGCTATCCTGGGGTTTACCTTTCTGGTTTTGCTCATGGGTTTTGTCAAACAGGATGTACCGCCGCAATCAGGATTTTTAAAGCTTTTTGGTTTAACTCATCTGGTCAAAACCTGGCCATTTATCCTGATTAATTTTTACCTCATGATTCTGTTGGGTGTTGTCACCCTTAAACGCCTTTCCCCGGTGAGCTGGAAAAACGTTGGATTCTTTCTCAATCATTTTGGATTGTTTCTGGTGTTGTTTTCTACGGCACTAGGGAGCAGCGATATGCAGCGACTAAGAATGAATTGTTACGAGAAACAAACAGAATGGCGCGCCACAGATAATTCGGGAAAGATGGTGGAACTGCCTGTTGCCATTCAGTTGCTCAATTTTAAGATTGATGAATTCAGACCTAAAGTAACGATCATTGACAACCAATCTGGTCAAATCATTGAGCAAAAAGGGAAAGTACAGTTTGAATTGCTCGACCGTAACTCATTTGATTTGTACAATTATCACCTCGAGGTGGAACAATTTCTGGAAACTTCGGGGAAAGTGGGGGATGCTTATTTTGCTGTGAACGAGCCGGGGTCGGCACCATCAGCTAAATTGAAAGTAGTCAATAAAGAAAGCGGTCTTGAAGTTTCGGGCTGGATTTGCAGTGGAAGCTACGTTCACCAGCCTGAGGCACTCAAAATTGACGAAAGATATTCGCTGGTTATGTTGCCTGCTGAACCTAAAAAATTTAGCTCCGAACTGAATATCAGCACAAAAAGTGGGGAAAATATAGTGACAACGATTGAAGTAAATCGTCCGTTTAAGATTGATGGATGGACCATTTACCAGTTGGGTTATGATACGAAACTAGGTCGATGGTCAGATCTGAGTGTTCTTGAACTGGTACGCGATCCCTGGTTGCCAGTTGTTTATTTTGGCATCTTTTTGATGATGGCAGGAGCTGCATTCCTTTTCTTTACCGGCAAACCTAAAAATGGAGGACCTGATTATGTGGCTTGATTTTCCGGTTTTTGCCTCAGTAGCAATTCTTTGCTGGCTTGGAGCTTCAGCATTGTTTTTTACTTCAGGAAAGAAACTGATGAACCAACTGGCGGCAGGTTTATCGCTGGCCGGAACGCTTGTTCTGATTAGTTTTGTGATCATACTTTGGATGCACATTCAGAGGCCTCCGATGCGTACACTGGGAGAAACGCGCCTGTGGTATGCCATTTTCCTTTCAGGTATCGGACTGGTTTCGTACCTCCGCTGGAAATACAAATGGCTGGTGAGTTACAGCCTCGGGCTGGCCATGGTATTTTTGATTATCAACCTGCAGCACCCCGAAACTTACGATAAAACATTGATGCCCGCCTTGCAGAGTCCCTGGTTTATTCCCCACGTGATTGTCTATATTTTTGCCTACGCGCTTTTGGGAGCATCGTCGGTAGTGGCTTTGCGAAACCTGTTTTTTGTGCCTACTGAAAAAACAATAAAAGGACCAATTCAAATGGCCGACAACCTGGTTTACCTGGGCTTTGCATTTCTGACTTTCGGATTACTTTTCGGAGCACTTTGGGCCAAAGAAGCCTGGGGACATTACTGGACCTGGGACCCCAAAGAAACCTGGGCCTTCATTACCTGGATGTTTTACTTGGTTTACATTCATTATCGCTACCGTCACCCCATGGAACACAAAAAGGCCATGGGTGTTCTTGCCGTGGCCTTTTTGGTACTGCTCATTTGCTGGTTTGGCGTAAATTACCTGCCCAGCGCTCAGAACAGTGTGCATGTGTATTCAGAATAGCCGGTTACTTCTTCAGGGTTAAAAACCAAAGTATAGTTGATAGTCCAACAGGAATTACGCCGGTAGGATGATCGAATCCGGGGATGATAATTAGTTGAATCTTCGTATCCGCAACGCCTTTGGCCTTAAAATCGGCCAGCATTTTCTGACTCAGACTAACCGGGATATATTCGTCGTTTCCGCCGTGATAGAGTCGGGTAGGAGTACTGATGTTCCAGGCTTCGATGCTGTTGGCCAGAAATGCACTTTTAATGCCTGCAAATTTGGTATTGGTTGCATAACCCGTCCGGTATTCGGATGTAAGCAGGGTACTCATTTGTGTTGTAAGTTCCGAATTTATGGTTCCGCCGCTATGTTTTCCGTCGAACAAATCAGGTATTTTTGTGGCATAAGGAGCCTGAATAAAATCGCTCAACGAATTGGGCACCAGGCCAATTGAAGTGTATGTATTCAGAAGATAAGCCAGAAAATAAGGCATTGGGTATTCAGTTTTTCCGGTAATAAACTCATTCATGTATTCGAGAGAATATGGGCCGGCAGCGCAAGAACTGGCCTTGAGAGAAAATTCGGATGCGTAATTTTTCTCAATGATTTTCTGAAGCTGCATGGTTGCCCACCCACCTTGAGAATAACCAAAAATGTAAAGGTCTTTGGTTGGTTTGGCTTCCACCTTTTCGTCGTTACCCCACTCCTGAACTGCCCGTAGCATGTCGAGAATACTTTGAACAGTCGATTCGGCATGAAGGTATGGATGAGTGAGCTGTGCGGATGATCCAAAGCCGATGTAATCGGGCACTACCACAATAAATCCCATGGAAGCTACGCTTTCGAGTATCGAAAACAGTTCGTCTTTTGGATTTGCTGTTGGAGCTTTAGCATGCTCGGTATTGGTGCCATTCTGGAAACACAGTACCGGATAATTTCCGGGAGTTTTGGGTGTGCAAACCAGTCCGGATGCCTGAATGTTGGTGTTTTTAAAAGTTGTTTTATAGGTCATTTTCATCACATCCACATCGTTTTGGGCTGCAACACCAAAAGCCGAAGTTTCCGGAACAAGCACCTGAAACATGAGCAGCTTGGCTTTGGCATCGGCTGTTGAGATGGTGAATTTGACTTCGCTGGAAATCAGGAATTCGTTTTTATTTGTTTCCGGTTCGTCGGTATTGTCGCACGAAGTCATGATCAATCCGGAGAAAAATAACCCGGAAAGAAAATAGATCAGATAAAGTTTCAGTTTTCTCATGATGTTTGAAATTTCTGTTTACAATTTGTTTTCAAAACCTAGCTCAGCAGCCGAATTCCGCAAAAAATCGCGGGTATGGTAATCCGGGTCAACTACTGTATTGTTCCAGATCAGTATATCCAGATCAATGTTTCTTGGTCCAAATTTAGGTTGGGTCCGATCCCGTCCCATCCGGTCTTCCAGTTTTTTCAGATAGGAAGACAATGTTTCCCGGTCCATCCCTGTCCTGATCCGAACGGCGCCATTGGTATAATCGGGTTGTTCGGTTATCCCGATAGGCTTGGTTTGAACCATTTGAGACACCTGAACAATTTCAACCTCAGAAGCCAGAAGTTTCAACATTTCTGCAATATTCTTCTCTGCTTCCAGGTTCGACCCAATGCCTATAATGCAATCATTCATCGTTCTGCCTCCATTTCGAACGAAACCGACTCGGCAAAGCGAAGAGCATGAGGTTTATCTACTTCAACCCTTGCCCGGATTACCCTTTCGTCAGCCATAATCAAATCGAGAACATTTTTCGTGAGTACTTCCAGCAATTTAAACCGTTTCTCCTGAACCAGTGCAATAATTTGCTTGGTAATGGTTTTGTAGTTGTAAATGCCGTTTGGTTCGTCAGACAAAAGTGCTTCCTCCGGAATGTCAGCTTCAATCTCAACGTTGATAACCACATCCTGCATATTGGTAATTTCTTCAGGATTGAAACCGATATAAGTTCGGAGCAGCAGGTTTTTTACCCGGATTAAAGCCATAAAATCGTGTTTTTGAGTTAAACCAGATTCTCGCCTCCGTCGCAAAACAAAAGCTGTCCGGTCAAATAATCGTTGTTAAGTATGTAATCCAGACTCTTCAAAATTGGATCAAGTCCACCAGGTCGTTTCATCGGGATTCGGCCGGCCAGGTTCCAAAGATAATCTTCACCTTTTTCTTCAGGAGGAAGAGTTAGCCCCGGAGCAATGGCATTGACACGGATACCTGGCCCAAATTCAGCCGCAGCCATTTTTGTCAGCTCCCAAAGCATCTTTTTCGAAAGCGAATAGGCTGCAAAATTAGTCTGATTATTAACAATCCGGGTATCAACAAAGTTGACGATGTTACCGGATTGATGGGCCAGTGCATAATTTCGGGAAAGAATAAAGGGCGCTTTGAAGTTGATATTCATCTGACGGTCAAGAAATTCGGTTGAAGTTTTGACCAAATAGGCAGGCTCAAAAACCGATGCATTGTTGATGAGCAGATTGATTGCTGGAAATTTCTGAAGTGCCCGGGGCAAGAGATTTTCAACCTGACCGGAATGATTCAGATCAGCTTCCAGAAGTTCAAAATGCTGCCCCGGATAAAGATTTTGTAATTCGTTGCGGAGGATTTCTGCATCAGATGCTGAGGTGTTGTAATGCAAAGCAATGTCCCATCCCTGATTAGCCAGATGAAAAGCCATTGCTTTACCCACCCGTTTGGCAGCTCCGGTTATTAACGCCGTTTTGGTCATATTTACAAAATTCTATTGTTTCCTTTGGATGTCCTCGCGAAATGGCCGACTCTCGTAACGCTTTGCAAGTCCCTGGATAAAATTACTCCGGCTTGACTTTGAGTCTTCAGCCGGTGGATTAAATGCAAAGGAAGCAGGGCTTTTTTTCCCATTTCCAAGAATTCGTTCAATTTCTATCAGTTCGTCAATGGTGAATTTTAGATTTTTAAGCGCAGCCACATTATCTTCGAGTTGCTCCACTGAGCTGGCACCAATTAATACCGAAGTAATCCGGGGATCTTTCAGCAACCAGACAAGAGCCATTTGAGCCAGTGTTTGTTCGCGTTGAATGGCTATTTCATTCAGTTTTTTTACTTTTTCGATGGCAGGAGCAACCTGGTGGGGCTTGAGGAACCCCCATGATTTGGAAGCCCGCGATCCTTCAGGAATGCCGTTCAGGTATTTGTTGGTTAAAAGACCCTGAGCAAGCGGAGAGAAAGGAATGCAGCCAATACCTTCAGTTTTTAATACGTCGAGCAACTCATCTTCAACCCATCGTTCGAACATGGAATATTTAGGCTGATGAATCAGGCAGGGCGTGCCAAGTTCGTTTAGAATTTTAGCCGCTTCGGCAGCCATTTTGGCCGGATAATTTGAGATGCCAACATACAATGCTTTCCCTTGACGAACGGCCTGATCAAGAGCCATCATGGTTTCTTCAAGCGGAGTGTTTGGATCAGGACGATGCGAGTAGAAAATATCCACATAATCGAGCTTCATCCGTTTCAGACTTTGATTGAGGCTCGACAGGACATATTTGCGGCTCCCCCATTCTCCGTAAGGACCGGGCCACATCAGATATCCGGCCTTGGTTGAAATGATTAGTTCATCGCGGTATGGAGCCAGGTCGAGTTGCATAATTTTTCCAAAGTTTTCTTCGGCTGAGCCGGGAGGTGGCCCGTAATTATTGGCTAAATCGAAGTGTGTTATTCCTAAATCGAAGGCCCTGCGACACATGGCTCTGCCATTTTCAAAAACATCGACTCCACCGAAATTGTGCCATAATCCCAGCGAAATAGCCGGAAGTTTTAGCCCCCACTTCCCGCATTTATTATAAATCATTTGATCGTATCGTTTCTGCTCGGCAATGTAATTCATAATTTATTGATTTTTGGTTAGAACTAATTGATAGAGCCAAATTAAGAAATAATGCTTTGCGAAAAGTAAAATAGAGTGCTTTTTTGTCTTTTATGAGATGGGTTTTGATAAAAATATGTTCTAATCCTTGCTGTTATGTAAATTTATAAGCAAATTGGCACAACGAGTTAGTTTCAGCAAAAGGATAAAATAGTTGAAATTAAAAACCTTTGCGATTGACGAATTGTTGAAAAATTGATTATTAATTTTCAGAATGAATTCACAGAAAAAAGAAAAACAGGTTGCGCCTATCTATATCGCTTCAGGGGGAAAGGGATTGGCCGGAAACAATATGGTTCAGTCGTTACTGATTCAATATCCCAACAACAATGTTCCGGTAATTATTGTGCCCCAGGTGAACAGCAAAAAGCAGCTTACTGATTTGGTTGACAAGGCTAAACTCGACGGAGGGCTTATTACTCACACGCTTGTTGATAGGGAATTGCGTGATTTTCTGAAAAGTTATTGTGCCGAAGCTGGTGTAAGAAATATTGATTACATGGGGGAATTGGCTGATTATTTGGACGAAAAACTGCATATCCCTTCTCTTCAGTCGCCCGGTTTGTATCGCGAAATTAACCAGCAGTATTACGACCGTATAGAAGCCATCGAGTTTACCCTGAACCATGACGACGGTTTGCGCCCCAATAAACTGCACAAAGCTGAAATTATCCTAACGGGCGTTTCGCGTTCCGGAAAAACTCCGCTCAGTGTTTATCTGGCGATGTATGGCTGGAAAGTAGCCAATATTCCATTAGTAAACGGGATCAATCCACCTAAAGAATTGTTTGAGGTTGATCCTCAAAGAGTTTTTGGTTTAACCATAAGCCCGGGGCAATTAATCTCTCACCGGATGAAGCGGCTTAAAAGTTTGGATAATACCAGCAATACGAATTATGTTGACGAAAAAATGGTACTTCAGGAGCTCCGAAATGCCAGTTTTATCTTCGAGAAAGGTGGATTTACGGTAATCAACGTGTCGAACAAACCGGTTGAAACAAGTGCCAACGAAATTCTTAACATCATGGCTAACCGCTTTGAATATCGGGGAAGGCGACTTTCTTCTCCTTATCCAACTAAAGAAGAGGAGTGAAACCAACTCACCCCCCATTTCAAACTACTCCACGGTAACCGAAACTCCTTCATTGGAGGGACTTTACGACTATTCAAT
>CAYRBM010000208.1:0-9016 GCA_964422425.1 uncultured Odoribacter sp. | reverse complement strand
AACTATTCCCCATATTGGCTTTGCTGCCTGTCATGATCACCTTTCCCGACAACACCGTTTCCGGATAAGCATCTGCGGAAAGAGCGTATTGTTGAATGGTTTCGAACTGACCTAACTCCTGTTCGGGAACATTTACAGTAAATTTCAGGCTTGAGATATCTGTGATTTGGAGTAAAGGAACACCCGGTGCCGCGAAGGCTCCTTCTTCTGTAAGTTTTGCTGTAACGATTCCGCTGAAAGACGCATTTATCGTCGTTTTATTTATTTGCTCCATTAAAGTAGCCTTCTGTACTTTGGCCGATTTTAAAGCCAATTCAGTCTTTTCCAGCTGAACACCTTGAATGGCATCGGCAGTGGCAAGCACGGTATAGCGTTTTACATCCGCTTCCAATCCTTCAATCTGAATTTCAATGGTTTGCAATTGAAGTTTCAGTAAGGAGTTGTCCAGTTGAACCAGAGCCTGACCTTTTCGGACCGCGCTTCCAACATCTACCAAAACTGAGTTTATCTTTCCCTGAATATCCGCGCTGATTCTTGTTTCTTTGTTCGGTTCAAAAGTTCCCGTGTAAGAAATATCGTTTTTAACACTTTCAAGCTTCAGAGTGATCGCTTGTACATTAATTGCCTGCTCTTTATCGTATTGATAAACCCTATTTACAGTGGTTTCCTTATTGGTTTTCAGTTTGTAAACTGTAAACGCAACCACGGCAAGCACCAGAACGATATAAATTATCTTTTTTAACATGATGGTATTTTTTAGTTTTTTATTGAAATATTTCCTGTTAATTTTTTCAGCTCCAAATCGGCTTTCAGGTAGTCGATGATGGCGGTTAGCTGGTTTTGCTGTGCTTCGCGGAGTGCATTGTCGGCCAGTAAAATTTCAGTAAGACTGGACGTTCCTTGCTTTTGCTGCAAAACCATTTCGTCGTAAACCGTTTTTGCCAGGTCGATTTGATTAGTAGTATTTTTGATGGTTTGTTGTGTAACAAATCTTTTACGCGTGGCATTTTCAATCAGCATATTGTTTTGTTCGGCTACATTGTTAATTTGCAGCTCACTGTTTTGGATTTCAATTTTTTTCTGGTTGATTTTTCTTTTAGTAACCATTCCGTTAAAAATCGGGACTGACAGCTGCAAACCTGCAAAACTGACAGGGTAAAATTTTAGAAAATCATTTGGCTTTTCATCATAACCAAACCCGGTTTGCCCATAACTTCCGTATAACGAAACAGAGGGCAGACGGGAATTTCTCAGAGTACTCAGTTCGCTCGACAGAAGTTTATTTTGTGTTAACGCAATTTCCAAATCAATGGGCTGGTTGAGCGAATATTCAGCAGCCGATTGGTGTAAAATTTCTGTTTCAATCACCAGGTTTTGCTGAATGGAAATTCCCATCGAAAATTTCAGGGCATTCATAACCTGGTCGAGGTTGCTTTTTACAAGTTCGCGTTGTGTCATTAATTGTTCGTTTTGCAGGGCAACTTTCGAAACATCACTTTTTTTAATCATTAGCTGACTGTGGAGCAACTCAAGGTTTTCGAGTAGTTTTTGGGTATTTTCCAGGTTCCCTTCAATAAATTGTTGCTGATTCACCAGTATTTGTGCATTGTAGTACAGGTTCGAAATTTCAAAAAACACTTGTTCTTCGGTTTTTTTATACTGAAGTTCGCTTAACCCGGAAGCAATTTGCGTGGTCTGAATTGCTCCATATACCTGCGGATTATACAAAGGCATTGCCATCTGAATATTTGCACTCATGTTGTGCGGTACTCCCATTTGCACTTCCTTAAACAAGCCCTCGGGGCCGCCAAACGCCAGTTGGGGCATCAGTTGATAAGGCAAATCAGTAAAGTATTTGTAATCGGCATTCAGATTTACTTTCGGAAGTAAATTAGATTTGGCTTCCTGCTGTCTTTCTGCACCAAGTTCGATGTTGTTGCGACTCATTTGCAGATTTTTATTGTAAACCTGTGCGGTGTCAATACATTGCTGCAACGACCAGATTTGAGCCTGCCCTGAAAGAGAAAGACTCAATAATGCAAATGAAAGCAACCATACCTTAAGTATGTGAATATTCACTAACTTTTTGTTCAAATTTTTTTTAGTTTCCATTTGTATTGTAATCATTAATAATTTACTTACTTAAAACTTTATTAATCATCTCTAAATGATTTTTGCCTTTTTCCAATAAGTTGAAACTGTGATTGCTTAATTCCCATTTTTTAACCAATAACCTGAATGATCCCATCGCGATTAAAGCAAGATCTTTTTCATCAATGTCTGTTCTAATATTGTTTTCATTTTGCCCCTTCAAAATAATAGTTTCAATGGTATTTGTGTGGAGGGTTACAATTTCATTTATTTTGGATTTTAGTGTTTCATCATTCTTGAAAATTTCTTCTGAAAAAATTACTGAAACCATTGAAGGTTTTTCCGAAAACAAGTCCAACATTCTTGAAAACAGAAAATCTAACTTTTCAGTTGCTGCTGCATTATAGTTTTCAACTATTTCGGAAAGCATAATTGCCATTTCTTTAAAATTACTCAGAACACCAAGTAATATATCTGATTTGCTGGCAAAGTGTCTATAGATTGCCGGCTCTGAAATTCCAATTTCTTTCGAAATATTTTTAATGGTTAACCCTTGAATTCCCTTTTTTCCGATAAGTTCCAGCGCTACCAGTAATATTTCTGTCTGTCTGTCTGTCTGATTATTCATTCTGCATTTATTTTATTTTGAGCAAAGTTAGTTAATATTAACTAACCACCAAGAAAAAATTATATTTTAACATTTCTTAATCATTTTTTTTCGAAGTAGTTCACTGAAAGTGTTGAAAAATCGTAATGATTTCCCGGTTTCCATCCCTGTTCTTTTAAAATCCTTTTAAGCTCACGGTTTACCATTCCATGGGCTACAACAATCGTTATTTCATGCGTGCTTGCATATTCCATTAACTTTTGTGAATAAACCCGGAGCTCCTTTTTGCGGCACTGGTAATTTTCTTTTTCCTTACCGTTTATTCCCATCATCCATGTTCCACGCGAAATGAGTAACCAAACTTTAACAGGCAGTTGCACCGCCGGAAACTTAACAACCGGGTAGTCGAGCTCAGCAAGAACACTGTCTGTTTTAATTACCACGTCTTCCCCAAATATTAATGAAGCCGTTTCTGCCGCTCTTTTAAGCGGACTGCAAAAAACGGTATCTACGGTTTCAATATTTTCAATTTTTTCTTTGACTTCGTTGGCATTGAAATTCCGGATTGGCGAACGATTGTATTGCTTTTTGTATAAATGCGCAGCTTTTGAATTTCCCCAACCGGGGTTTTTAATGTTAACCTTTGCATGCCTGATTAAATATATTTTTGATGGGGGCTGACTTTTACCCGGTAACATCAACGCTGCAAAAAGCAGAAAAACAAAAATTTTTATCATGGCTAAAACTGGTAGTTTACAGAGAAATTCACAAGCTGATCCTCGCTGCTGATTGCATAAGAAACATTTAGTGTGGCCATATCGAAGGGCGAAAACCAAAATCCAATGCCTGTGCCATTGTGCCAATGTTTTGATTTTTCATCTTTTAGCCAAACCCGTCCCGTGTCATTAAAGAATAAAACCCCGATGGTACCATTCATAAGATAAGTTTGAAACTGTTTCATCCGTACCCTGATTTCAGCGTTTAAATAAAGGCTTGCATCTCCATAAAAACGGGTTTCGCGGTAAGCTCTTAAATTCACTTTGTTTCCAAGTTTTGCCGCCTCGTGAAAAGCATAATTGCCAAAAAGTTTTTCACCACCCGCCCGAAGTGCATAAACAACCCTTGGCCTCTGTGAAAAACTCAGGTAGGTAATCCAATCGCCCGAAAGTTTGAAAAAATCATCGGTTTGCTGATTAAGCCCGGCAAAATAACCGGCCTGCGTTTTTATTTGCGTTCCACGGGTTGGAAACGCGGTACTTCCGGCGAATTCAGTTTCTGCTTTCTCTTTTTGCCCGGCATCGGTATTTAATGTGTATTTAAAATAAATACCGGCATAGGAATGTGCCAACAAATCGTTATCGCTAAGGTTATTAGAGGGAAGAGATATAAACCTGTCGGGAGTTGCCTCTGCATCTGCAAATAAATACCGGATTCCCGGGCCGGCTTTATGAACTTGATTGTTGTCAATCCATTTTAAAAAATCCAACTGGACAAAACTCCGTCTCATCCGCAAACGGTAAAAATCGATGTTGTTTGTATCTGAATTCCATGAGGTCTCATTACCCATTCCAAAATAATTTCCGGCATAAGCGCCTGAGTTGTACCCCGCGTTGAAATTAATGTCGAAATGCCGAAGAACGTAACTGTTACGAGCGTTAAACCGGAGGTTATAAGAATGGGTTGCCAGTGCATAATTTCCCAGGATTTCGTACCTGCGTTTTTGGTAGCGCGAATATTTGGTAAAAATGGGACCTCCTCCAATATATATTCCATCATCAGGATTAAAACCGGAATAAATTCCTGGATACACAATATCGTATTCAAAATTTTCCCGGTCGTATTCTAATAGTTCTTTATCAAATTTATTTTTTATTCTTCCCTGGGTTCCTTTGCTAACTGTTGTGCTTTTTTTGTCATAAATAGAAACACCTTCCTGTACACTTAAATTAAAGCCGACAACTTCATCATTATCTTCGCCCCCAATAATTTTTAATTTGATGTTGCTTGAACTGAATCCGTGCTTTTCAACCCGGTCGTTACCCTGCAATCCATACAGGTTGATTATTTTGGTTTCGTCATTAATAAATTTCCGGTCAAAAAAACAATCTCCTTTTTCTCCGTTGTTCAATAATTTATACCCTCTTATTCGCAGATTTTCATTACCGTAAATAATTTCAAAAAAATCTTTATTATTGGTTCCGAAAATGTTTACTTCTTTGGCAAGCGACAAGTATAATTTACGGGCCATCGTTTCCAGGTTATTCAGGCGGCTTTTTATAATCTGTCCGGTTTCCTGGCCGCAAATGGAATAAACTTCAGGTGGGAAGGCCAGCATTGCCGAATCAATTTTACAATTGCCAAGCAGAATTTTTAAGGTATCGATTTGGGAAAGCCAGTCACTCCAACTGCAATTGGTTAAAAAAGTACGGTCGAAATAACGTGCATTAAACGATTGTCCGTCCATGTTTTCTGTCATTTCGTCGAAACCCTGAATTTTTGGAAGCAACCATTTTCGTGCGCTTATACAGGGCAATATTCCTTCGTTTAAGAAAAAAGCCTGATCGCGGTCGCGGGGAATCGGTTTATAAATTGTTTTATCGTTTTGCTCAATTCCAGCCCATCTCCACTGGTCATCGTGGCGGTCCCAGTCATTGATGAGAACATCGAAAAGACGGGCACGAACCACGGAATTTTTATCAAAGGTATAATTATGGTTTTTGGTAATTTTCTCCACAAGGTCTTCGGTTGAAATAATTTTTGCAGAAATTCCGGCACTTTCATCCATCTGGTAATCGTTATCAGGTCGTTCTTCAAAAAGAAAAAGTTGGTTTGCTACATCGTTTCTGTAAATACCAAAACGCGGGTCATCTGGCACATAAAATATTTCGGGGTTTGTGTGTAAAACCCTGGACTGGTTGGCAAGCCTTGCCACAACAGGCGCTGCATAAGGGTTTGAAGCTGAAATCTGGTCTTGTACGATATCAACCGCAAAAGTATTTCGCAGCTCTTTTGGCAAGGCTCCATCCACATTTTTATCGACAGATCGAAGCACATATTGTGCACCATTGGCATCTTCAAGCCGCAACGAATAGGTTTGTTGCCCGCCACCACGTTTTATAATTCTCAGCCCGCCATTTTTACTCCCAATGTCGAAAACCGGAAATTTCACCGGTGTTTCCCACACATCGCGGTAATTCTCACCCAGCCATTTGTACTTTGATTGCGAAATTTTGTACCGGCTGCTGGCAATTTTGCTTACACTGTCGGGCAACAAAAGGTTTTCGGCTGTGCTTTGTTTTTCAGCCGACAAAGTTTTATTGTAAATTATTTTATTGAAAAGAACCTCCGTGCCACTGGAAAAAGTTAATGAACATTCGCCGTTGGTGTTAAAATCAAGCCGGGCAAAACCGGTTTGACTGGCGCCAAATTCAGCAAGATTTTTTCTCACATATTCCGGCTTGCCCCACGCACCAGAAATAACAAAATGCGACTTTTTATATTGAAAATACTGCAAATTGGCTTCACCGCCCGAAACATATAAAACATCAGGATATTTTTCAAGAATGGAAAGGACACCATTTCGGAATCCCCTGAAATCAGGATGTTGGTTGTCGATATTTGTACCAGGCAATTTTCTGAAGAAAGTTTTAGGAGTTTCAAGCAACCATTGTTTTAGTGAAAAATAACCACTTGTATTCCCAAAACTTTTTAATGAATGAGAACCTGCTAAAACAACATGTTTTGACGAATAATTCCGGCGAATGGCATCTTCAATCTGCAACAAAACATCGGATTGAGATTCGATGCCGCATTTGTTAAAACGCCTGTCGAATTTATGTACCCACCAATATGTATCGAGTAAAATTACTACTACATGTTCATCCAAAATAATTTCTTTTGGTCCCGGACAGGCAGCTTCAGGAATATATACCGGCATTTCGAATTTCTCTGATAATTCAGTTTCCAACTGAATGAGGAATTCTTTCCCGTTACCCGTCCCATTCAACCATTCAGCCTTTCCAGGAGCAATTAAAATTGGAATTTCCGAATCAGTACCATCAACAGGCAATTGTGGGTTTCCTTTGCTATTGATGGTATTTCCGGTAAATAAACAGGCAATGTTGTTTGATTCGTTCAATTGTTTTTGCCATTCGGACTGCAAAGAACTGTCGTTGAGTTCATCGTTTGTGTTTCCGGTAATAAGGATGCTGAAACAATCAGTCTGCTGCGCATAAATATTGCCGCTAAAGAATATTATTCCAATTAACAGGGAATAAATGAAAGTATATTTTAACCTTGCTTTTCCCATTCCTAAAATATTTAACCACAAGGAATTAATCAGATGAATTCGTTCAATTTAAATAAACACAAACAAAAATGCGGCAACGGTGATTATCAGGCCAACCATAAAAACGTTGTAAGCCCAGCGAAGCAGTTTATATTTTCTGGCCAAAACTTTCCCGAGCGAATACTGGTCTTTTGTGAGTGTGGAATACAAATACGGATTGTTGTCAATCATTTCACTTATCGCCATTTCGTAATCTTCAGGCGACATTTGATAAAAATTTCCAAAAAACAGCAAGTTCACTTTCTGCTGCTGAATATCGTCTTTTGTGAATTTTCTTTTTGAAATATATGGACGTGTTGAAAGTATGGCCAGCACAATTGTAGACAAACTAAACAAAATGAAAATGACGGTGGGAATGATAATCGTTGACTCTTGTTTAAACTTACTCACCAGTGTAACCAGGGCAATCGAAATTATTATCCCGTTGAGCGAAATCAGAATATTTGATTTGTTATCAGCAATCTGACTCAGGTTGATTTGGTTCCGGGCGGTGAGTTTAAACATGGAATCAACGCCGCGTGAATATTCTTTGGAGTAAATCGCCTTTTCTTCCCGCTTTTTAATCCTTTCTTTTAATTGCTCCAAATTTTTGGCTTTTGTTTCTTCAAGTGTGTTTTTGCAATAATCGGTGTAAAAGGAATGTTCTTCGAATAACTTTACCGACTCTTTTTCGAATACAGCCTTGCTCATTTTCCGGATTCCTGCATTTTTTTGTTCCTGAAATAATTTCGCGGCCAGTTCGAAATAATTTTCCTCTCCCAAATGCATGAGGTCGGCATCGCATAAAATTTTATCGGTTAGATAAACTGCATTTTGAGGATAAGTTGTGGCTAAAATACACGCACTAACTTTTTTTATGAATTCAGGATCAACATTTTGATGAGTTAGAAAATTGTCGGCTATTATGGTGCTTTCCGGCTCGTGCCCTTGATAAGTCTTTACATACCCCGTATCGTGAAACCAGGCAGCAATGCGTAAAACATCCATTTCTTCAGCAGTTAGTCCTTCGCTGGCACCAATTAAAACGGCTTTTTCAACAACATCTTTTGTATGTTCCAGCGTATGATAGGAATATTTCTTGGGTGTTTCCTGCTGTAAAAGTCTGGTGACAAATACTCCTGCATCATTAAGAATTGTTTCATTTGTTTTCATCTTAGTTTTAATTATAATTTTTCATGCTCTCTTCGTCCAAAATATAAATTGAAAGTATTTGGTTATACCCTTTAACCATTACCGGTTGTTGAGGTATAAAGAATACCTGATTATCAGGCTCTAGCTGGTCAAATACCTCTTCCGAAATAGTTAACTGAGCGTTGTAAGTTTTGTTGAGTTGTTCGATTCTTGACGCGATAATAACAACACTACCTGTAATTGAATATTGTTTACGTAAAGAAGAGCCGATGTTACCAATTACCGCCTGTCCGTAATGCAAACCAATTCCTATCCTTGTTTTTGGAATATTTCCTGTTTCATTTTCGCTTTTTACTTTTTCAATTATTTGCCGGGCAGCTATCACCGCGTTTTGCGAAATGTTGCCGCTGGCCACAGGAGCGCCAAAAGTAGCCATAAAACCATCGCCCAGAAACTGGTTGATTACCCCGTTGTGCATTTGTACAATGTCAATCATAAAATGAAACAGTTTGTTCAGATAGGTTACAACTTCTTCCGGTGTATGGTTTTCAACAAAAGGGGTGAAATCGCGGATATCGAGAAACATAACACACACCATTTTCCGGGTGCCGGATAGTTCATCCTTTTTCGCGAGGATACTCGTTGCAATCTGTGGTGAAATTTGCTGTCCAAACAGGTCGATAATTTCATTTTTCTCCTTTACGTTTTCCCAGGAAATTATCATTTTCTTTTTAATTAAATTGGCTACAAAACCGGCTGCAATCCCAGAAATTATTAAGACTACACCCTGCCCCAGGTATTGCATCCCGGTTAAATCGGGGCGAAAATGGTCAGCCGGT
>CAYRBM010000207.1:0-9043 GCA_964422425.1 uncultured Odoribacter sp. | reverse complement strand
GTGAGCGGCGTTTTGCTGGCCATTCCGTACGATTTTACCCACGCCCACCAATCGTTGTCGGAGATGCTGCTTTCCAATCCGGCCGGAACTTTTACGCGCAACCTGCATTACTGGAGTGCGCAGGTCTTCTTTATTTTCTCCATCCTCCATGTTTACGATCACTTTTATAAAAAAACTGAAATCAACATACGCAACCGCCGCACCTGGACTTTACTGGTCATTGTCCTGATTTTTCTTGGATACGAAATGATTTCGGGATTTATCCTGAAAGGCGATTCGGCAGGGGTTCAGGCACAGCGGATTTTAGCCTCGCTCTTCGAATCTATTCCGTTTGTCGGTAAAATGCTGAGCGCGGCTTTCTCCGGAACAACAGACAATCAGCAGATCGTTTACATTCAGCACGTAGCCACTGGAACCATCATTTTGTTTGTTGTGGTTTACGACCATGTAAAAACCATTTGGCCCAAACGGAAGTCTTGGCTGATTGTGCTGGGATTTTTGCTGATTTTGAGCTTCTTGTTTCGGGCACCGCTTGGTATGGCTGACAGCACGATTGTAAAAGGGCCATGGTTTTTTGTTGGAATACAGGAGATGCTGCATTTAACCAGCAATCCTGTTTATATCATCATCCTGATTTTTGCACTGCTAACCATCATTTGGTTTTTGCCCCAATTATCATCCGGAACCCGCCGTAAAGTCAAGCTGGGCTTGCTGATTAGCGGAATCATTTATTTGGCGATGACGCTCACTGCGCTGTTCTTCCGGGGTGAAAACTGGGAATGGCAGTCGTTGCGCGAAAGTAAACTTTCGGGCGAACAACTGATCATTTTTGATCCGGTTGGTCTTAATTCGGCATCAAAGCCAACTTCAAGTGCTGAAAATCAAAAAGTGGAAAGCTGCCTGCAATGCCACGACAAAATGAAAGGTCTGTCGGAGTCGCACAATATGGCTACAACCGGCTGCTATGCCTGCCACAAGGGCGATCCGTATTCGGTGAACAAAACGCTGGCGCACCGGAACATGATTCGGATTCCCGGAAATTTCTCGAATGCCCGCCAAACCTGCGGCACACAAAATTGTCATCCGGATATTACCAACCGGATGCAAAAGTCGCTAATGACGACTCAAAGCGGAATCATTGCCATCGACAAATTTGTGTTTGGTGAAACCGCTTCGATGAACGATACTTTTCACGTGCAAAACCTGGGGCACACGGCCGCCGACACCCATTTGCGCAATTTGTGTGCTGGTTGTCATCTGGGCGCCGAGAAAACCAAAACCGGAAATGCCGAATGGCTCGAACGAGGCGGGGGCTGCAATGCCTGTCATTTGCTGTACAACGACGAAGCCACTGCCAGCATGAAACGGATGCAGGCCAAAACTTCAGCCGGAACTGCGGAGGTTCATCCAACCATCGACATACAGATTTCGAACGACCGCTGTTTGAGTTGCCACAGCCGCTCGGGGCGCATTTCGTTGAGCTACGAAGGCTGGAACGAAACGGAAAAGTCGGCGGTTCAGGCTGGTACAAAGACCAAAATTTTGCCCGACAATCGCGTGGTTGAATTTGTAAAAGCCGATGTGCACCACGAAAAAGGCATGAGTTGCATCGATTGCCACGGCTCGTACGATGTGATGGGCGACGGTAAATCACATAGCCACAAGGAGCAGGCGGTGAGCATCCAGTGCAAAGACTGTCATCCGACCGGAAAAGTGAATTCGGAAGTCGTGAGTTCGCTGCCGGATAAGGAGTCGCAAATGATTGCCTGGCTGCGGAAGACTGACCCGAAAACGCGGGTGGTTCTTACCGAGAAAAACCGTCGACCGCTGATGAATACCCGCGTGGATTCGTTGAACCAGATTACGTTGATCGATAAACTTTCAGGGAAAACGCACGAATCGAAACCTGCGCCAACGGCCTGCACACGCGGCAAAGGACACGACCGGCTAAGTTGCGAAGCCTGCCACACCGCTTGGGTGCCGCAGTGCATTGGTTGCCACAATAGCTACGAAAAGGAAACTGCCGGATACGATATGCTGACCGGAAAGCGCACCAAAGGCACTTGGGTGGAATTTGCCGGAAAAACAATGGCTGAAGCGCCGGTTTTGGGCGTGAATACCGAAACCAACCAGGTGGTAACGGCCATGCCCGGAATGATAATGACCATCGACAAAGAGTCGTTCGAAAAAGGGAAGGGCAAAAGCTTTCACCGGCTTTATGCGCCTACATCGGGACACACCACCCAAAAGTAAACGCGCAGTTGCCAGACGTGCCACAACAATTCGCTGGCCATGGGTTTTGGCCGAGGTGAGCTGATTTTTAAACCGGAAGGTAGCTGGAGTTTTGATCCGTATTTTGCGGTAAACGAAAACGACGGTTTACCCGAAGATGCCTGGATCGGTTTCCTAAAGGAAGCCAAACCGCCATATGCTACCCGCGACTGGCTGCGGCCTTTTACCGTTGCCGAACAAAAGCGAATCCTGCAAGTTGGTGTTTGTCTGACTTGCCATGACGAAAAATCGAAAGTAATGGAAAACGCGTTAGATGATTGGGAGAAGGCGCTGGCGGGGAGGAGTAAAAAGTGTGTTTTGGGAGAGTAGCTTTTCGTTTATTCTTCTCACTTACAATTCTGATTTAATTGTTCATCAGAACTTTGCAGCAATTCGGTGAGCTTGTCTTGAAGTGTTTGCTTATCGGGCAGATAAAGCTGGTATTTGCTTACAAAAAGTTGAGAACTGATGTTATGCATAGCATATTTAACTAGCAAATCGTCTTTTTCCTTTGCCAACACAATGCCGATGGGCGGATTATCACCAGGCGTGTTTTCTTCATTTTCGAAATAGCCAAGGTACATGTTCATTTGTCCGACATCTTCGTACCCAGCCTCTTCTTTTTTTAAATCGATTATTACAAAGCATTTGAGGATTCGATGGTAGAAAACCAAATCGACATAATGAGGGCGATTGCCAAGAGTAATCCGGTATTGCCGACCAATAAAAGCAAAACCTTTTCCCAGTTCAAGTAGAAATTGCTGTAAATGATCAATCAGCCGGGTTTCCAAATCGGTTTCATTTAAATGATAAGGCTCGGGTATTTTAAGAAATTCGAGTACGTATGGATCACGGATCAGGTCCGCAGGTTTTTCAACAATCTGCCCCTGTTCAGCCAATTTTAGTATTCCTTCCTTATCTTTTGATGCAGCCAAACGAAGAAATAATGAAGATTTCTTTTGGCGTTTGAGTTCAGGAATTGACCAGTTCTCACGGATAGTTTGTTGAAGGTAAAAGCTACGTTCCAGTTTGTCCGATATCTTTAACAATTCAACGTAATGCGACCAGCTCAATAAGTGAGAAGGCTTCTCACTTATTGGAAACTCAAGATATAAAAGCCTCATATAGATGAGATTACTCCTACTAAAACCCTTTCCTAAGTTTATCGAAAGATCGCCAGATAGTTTGTCAATAAGTGATTGACCATATTCTGCACGTTGTTTCCCTTTCTGTTCAAATTCAACAATATAACGCCCTATTTGCCAATAGGTTTCAACCATTGTTGAATTTACGGCTGCAACTGCCTTTCGTTGACCTTGCTGGTAGGTTTCCGAAATCTGGTGAATTAAATGGTTGTAATTTTCGCTTAAATTGATATCCATATGCATACGCTATTGTTATCAACTAACACTTAGTCAAATATATCAAATTTGGTGGTTTGTTTTTACCCAAATTCCCAATCCTGACCCAACGAAAAATCAAAGGTAATTGAAAACGCCTTGGATGATTGGGAGAAAACGCTGGCGGGGAGGAGTAAAAAGTGTAGCTTGTCCGATTCGGATTAAAAATACTTTGTTAAAAAAGTGCTGATTGCAAGTCAGCACTATCGGCTGCCATCTTTTGTATATTCCAATGAGCATGAGATTTATTGCCGAATTGAATACTTGGGTTTTACATCAATTCTCTAAATGCAAAATACCGCGTACAACGGCACTGATTTTATGTTGTTATCAAAGCCAAAGTTTTTCTTCGAAATGCGGATTGCGTATTCTGATTTATATTTTTCCAGAAAAACGCCTAAACTTTTTGCACGGTTACGCCTACCTTTCTTAACTTCTATCGGCACAACTTTTCCGTCAAGCTGCAACACAAAATCAACTTCTGCCTTGCCTTCGCTTTGCCAATAGGCCAAGCGGTAATTTTTTGCTTTAAAACATTGTGCCACATAGTTTTCAGTCATTGCGCCAAGAAAAGTATTGTCGGTTTCAATGGTTGATAAAACAGTTTGTAAGGGAATTTCGGAACGTAAGGTCAAAAGGCCAATGTCTCCCATGTACAATTTGAAATTTATCAAATCAATGTATGCGTTTATTGGAATAAAGCCATGTTCCAGACGTTGACATTTAAGCGTAATATTCGCAAGATTCAGCCATTCGATTGCTTCGCCGAATATGGTGGCCGTACCGCCTCGCTGCACCACTTTGTATTGAAATTTGGCATTTTCTTTGGCAAGTTGGGAGGGAATAGAATCAAAACAGGCGCGAATTTTTACGCTTGTTGTTGTGCCGGCATATTTTGCCATATCAGCAACATATTCATTCAGTATATTATTTTGAACGACTTGAACTTTCAGATAGCTGTCTGTAGTCAAAAAAGTTTGCACTGCGGCAGGCATTCCTCCAACAATGAAATATTTTTGATACAATTCCAAAGCAATTTCGTGTTCAGGTAATGCTTTATTGACTGCGAAGTGGGATTTTATTTCTTCAGCTAATTTTTCGAATCCTGACGCCCATAAAAATTCCTCGAAGTCGAGAGGATACATCGTCAATTCGTTCACTTTGCCCACCGGAAAAGAGTATTTTTCGCGGTTTATTGCCACACCGAGTAACGAGCCTGCCGCTACCACAAAATGTTCGGGTGTTTGTTCGCAGAAATATTTCAGCGAAGTTAATGTTCGCTCACTTGCCTGAATTTCATCAAAGAAAATCAGCGTTTTCCCAGGTGTAATATCCTGTCGTTTAACCGATTCGATAAACCGGATTATATTTGCCGGTGAGAGTTCTTTTTCAATAAAACCGGCAATTGCGCCCTCGATTTCCATGTTGAGATAAACAACATTTTCAAAATATTCTTCGCCAAACTTTTCCAGAATATATGTTTTGCCAACCTGACGGGCGCCATTTAAGATTAACGGTTTGCGGTCATCGCTGTTTTTCCACTCAATAAGTGAACTTAAAATTTTACGTTTCATAATAAAAACGAATTTTGACTTCAAACTTACTAAAATGTTCCGAAAAATCAGAATATTTTGATTTTTCGGAACATGATAATCATTTTACTGCCATCGTTGACAACAAACTCTGCCTAAAATGCCGAAGGAGTGGTTCGATTTTACCCAAATTCCCAATCCTGTCCCAACGATGATTCGAAGATGAGCGAAAAAGCGTTGGATGATTGGGTTAATACGTTGTATAATTGATAGATAAGTGTGTTTGGGGACGGTCACTTGCACGTTGTCGAGGCTGATTTTTGAAGAGTGTCTGTGTCCAATAGGACGGAACTGTGAAACGAGAATCGAGCGAACGACACCGCACAGCTCGAAATGCGATTTACAATTTGTTACCAAACGTTTTTATTCAATTTTCACCTCACGATAAATTGCAATTGGACTTATTGATATTTTAGGATAAGTTGGAACAAAAAAGAATTTTTCAAAACCTTCAAAAGATGAAAATACCCCACGGAAAGCCTTTTCAAAAGCGGCTTCCTCTTTCAATTCATCATCTTCATAGCCCAAATACTCGTCATTTAAATCTACCCTTAAATCCTCTTTCTGTGGACATGAAGTAATAATTCCAAAAACAGAAAGTTTAATATTTGGCCTACTACCATATGTGAAGATTACATTTTCAAAATCTCCATCGACCAGATACTTGTTTTTTAGATTTGCAAGAATCTGAAAATCATTGAAAATATCAAATGGTGCCAAACGGAAATTTAATCTGTTCGGAGAAAAAGTGTTTAGAAATGTTTCTACTCTGTCTATAAATGTTTCATCGAGAAATACAGCTCCAGCTTCTTTTTCTATTGTTTTGTCAAAATGCTTTTCTATTGCAGTAAGTTTTTTTAATTCGGCCGTTTTATTAGCTTTTGTGCTTGTTCTAAGTTCTTTGCGCAAATCGTTTATTTGCTCTTTAAATTGAATTATTTCTGGATTATTACCTATCGCAGATGCAAAAATTAGCCTTTGAATTTCATTGAAGTTGTTCATAATTCGTTTAAATCGCTCAAAGTCTTCAAATGAACTCCAACCGGTTGCTTTTATGTAAGTAAAATCAGGTACAGTTTTTAAAAAGTCATTGAAGGAGGCTCCTCCTTTTTCAAAATTCTCATTCAAATCTGTCAATATATTCTTTTCAAATAATGATTTTTCAATCTCATTTAAAAGCTCATGATAAAGTTCAATTTTTTCTGTTCTTAATGTTTTTTCTTTATCAGAACCTCCAACTTTTCCTTTCAAAACCTTTATGTCAAATCCAATCTCCGATGAAATTGAGCCTTCTTCTTCCATCGCTCTTGTAAGTTCACTAATAATTCCACCATTCAATTGGCTATTTAAAGATTTTGCTTTCTCGAAATCGAAGTAGATTAGGTCTTTAATTGCATTCATCGGTTTTCTTTAAAATGTTTGGTAACATCTGTATACACGCCAATGTCGTATACTTCGTTAATAGTTGAAAATTATATTTGGTTGATTGGTATTGTTCGAAGTCACTTGGAGTTTCATAGTGTGGTTCCTTGCTTTCATAAACGGTTTAATTGGTTTGTGTCCAAAGGTAAAAAATAACTGTTCAACAATCATAATCATTTCTGCAAAATTTCAGGAGTTTGTTTTACCAACTTCTACCAAATAAAAATGCCGGGTTGCCCCGGCATTTTGCACATACTTACTAATAAAACACATCGACTATTGAACAAGCTGATTGTCGGGGTTTGAAGCCCAGTCAGCATACGATCCGGCATAATATTGCACATTCTGAAATCCGGCAATTTCTTTCATGGCCACGTACAAAACAGATGCTTTTACGCCCGAGTTGCAGTAAACGATCACCGTTTTTTCGGGAGTAACACCAAATTTGGCAGCAGCAGCAACAATCTCATCTTTTGATTTGTACGCACCGGTTGGAGTCAGCACTTCTTTGAAGTTCATCCAAACTGCTCCGGGAATGTGGCCTTTGCTTTTCTTGGCAGCATCGGCGCCTGCAAACTCATCTTTTTCGCGTGCGTCGAGCAAAAGAGCACCTTCAGCGCGGCTTTTCACATCGTCGGCAGAACACGCTTTAAATGTACTTTCGGCAACGGCAAAGGTGGTTGCTTTTCCGCTGGCCGGAGCGGCCGTCAACGGAATACGGGCAGCCGCAAACTGTTCCATATTGAAATGCAGGATGGAAACATCGGCAGCTCCCAGCGATTTCAAAATCCACCACACGCGGCTGTTGTATTTGTTCGAGCCTTCGTCAACCAGCACAATTTTATGGGTATTCGAAACGCCCTTTTTACCCAGATAGGCAGCCAGTTCTTCGGCTGGTTTTACCTGTCCTTCAACAGCGCCGGGTTTGTATAATTCTTTCAGCGGAATGCTGATGGCGCCCTGAATGTGCTGTTTGGCGTACACATCCGGAGTATTCACATCAACTACCACCATATTTTTGTTGGCTTTCAATTCGGCAGCAAAATCTTTGGCCGAAATAAGCGGGCCCTGTGCGTACGACTGTCCAATCACCAAAATCAGGGCAAAAGCAAAAAGTTTCTTCAACATGAGTATATCAATTATTTAAGTTTAAACTGCAACTGAAGCACGAGCATGTCGTTTTTAATCTCGTTGTATTTCGAAATGTCGGTCGATGAACTGGCTTCGATGTTATACACGTAATTCACCTGGATGCGGGTCCAGTCGTTCACGTAGTAATTAAATCCGTACAACCAGGAGTCCTGACGGAAAGCCGACGAATCGAAGTCATCTTTATCCATGTCGGGATCATAACTTTCGAATTTCACCACCGGCTCGATCTTCCAGGGAGTTTGAATCATCAGCTGGCTGTAGTAACCCGAACTCTGGAAAGAACCTTTCACCACTTCGGGAGTACCACCGCAACCACCACCAATTATTTTCGATCCTTCATCTTTGGCGCGAATGTATTCGGTTTGCGACAAAATGCCAAATTTTCCGATCGGAAACGACAACTGCATGTCGGCTCCCCAGCGGCTGCGAACATCGGCCTTGGTTACGGTCGGATCAGGATTTTTTTCCTTCCCGGTCATAAAACTTCCGCCCAACTGGAGGAAACCGGTGGGTGCAAAAGTCAATCGGCCGATCACGTCTTTGGCTTTATTGTTGTCTTCGGTGTTTCGTCCGGTTCCGTTCACCACCGCCAGCGAATAAGTGAACAAGTTTGGCTTTTCAAGGCCAAAAATCTGGAGAGAGTCGGTACTTCCGCTGAACATGATTCCCTGCTCGCGGATGAACGGCACTTGTTTGGTCGTCATATTCGAACGTTCGTAGGTATACAGTGACTGGCAGGGAGTTGAAACTTCCAATCCGAACGGAATTTTAAATTGTCCGGCAGTCACTTTAAAATAATTGTTGGCGGCTTTCCAGGTCAGAAAAGCGTCGAGAATATACGGACCTTTTTGAGTGGGGCTCATTTCACTCATCACGTAATACGTGAAATTATAAGGAATCGAGCCGGTTACACCAATTCGGGCTCTCCGGAAGGAAAAACTGTTGGTGCTTTGGTCGTTATCTTTCATGTACGTGATGTTTTCACCCTGAACGTAGCCAATTACCTGCGGGCCCGAAGCCGACGACGATGGCTCGATGCAACCCTGGGCATACGAACCAAGGTGCCCAAAAGCAAGCGCAATTAGCCCTGTAAAAAAGAATTTCTTCATATAAACATTTATTTTATTGACGGATTTTTGAAACTCGCTCCGTAAGTTCTCCGGAATAGCAATTAACTGACCGGAATTCCGCGTTGGGGCTTCCGGT
>CAYRBM010000206.1:0-9057 GCA_964422425.1 uncultured Odoribacter sp. | reverse complement strand
CGCTGGCAGTCGTCGAATGTCCCGTCAATTTCGAGGGCGGTGATGTTATTCCCCAGTGTGGTGAACTGTTTTTCCTGAATGTCGCTCACCAGCCCCTTCGGGTAAAGCACATACACTTTGATGCCCGGAACTTTCAGGAACCCATTGGCCACTGCGCTTCCGGTATCTCCGGAGGTAGCAACCAAAACGTTCACTTCCTGATCGTTTCCTTTTAGAAAATAACCCAGCAGACGGGCCATGAAACGTCCGCCCACATCTTTAAATGCCATTGTCGGTCCGTGAAACAACTCGAGCGAATAAATGCGTTCGGAGACTTTCACTACCGGGCAATCGAAACTAAGTGTGTCGAAAACCAGGTTTTTTAATGTTTGCTCCGGAACATCTTCTCCGAAGAATTTTTTAGCCACCTCGAACGAAATTTCCTGAAAACTCATTTTCTGGATGTTTTCAAAGAATTCGGGCGACAAACGTTCAATCCGTTCGGGCATAAACAGCCCGTTATCGGCTGCCAGACCTTTGGTCACAGCTTCCATCAGCGAAACTTCAGGAACGGATTTGTTGGTGCTGTAATATCTCATAGTTTCAAATTTCAAATTCCAAAATACAGATGGCCGGTTTGTCGGCAACAGAGACTGAAAACTGATTACTTTTATTTTGCGAGCAGTGCTTTCATAAACTCATCACCTTTCAGTACCCCATAAGAGCCTTTGGTTACTTCAAATTCGTCGTAAAACTGAGCTCCATCAGGGGTTTCTCCCGGCTTGTAAATGATAAACGGCACAGCATCGCGGGTGTGAATGCGGCTGGCACAAGGTGTAGGATGATCGGGCAAAACGGCAATGGTTACCGGTTCGCTCATCTTTTCGGTTTCCTCAACCAGATATTTTACGATGCGCTTATCGAGGTACGAAATGGTTCGTGTTTTTAGCTCCACGTCGCCTTCGTGTCCGGCTTCGTCACTGGCTTCCACATGCAAATAAACCAAGTCGTGATTTTTCAAAGCTTTAATGGTTGCCTGAGCCTTGCCTTCGTAATTGGTATTATACAAACCGGTAGCTCCTTCTACTTTAATCACATCCATTCCGGCATAAACACCAATACCCTGAATGAGATCAACGGCTGAAATCACCGCCGATCTTTCAATTCCAAATAGCTCTTTTAAAGTTGGCATTTGTGGCTTATAACCCGGAGACCACGGCCAAATGCTGTTGGCTGCATCTTTGCCGGCTTCCCTGCGTTTCAGGTTGACCGGATGATCGGCCAGCAGCGCTTGCGAGCGAAGAATGAGGTAATTCAGCAGCTTTGCTGTTTCGTTAGCATCTGCTTCTTTCGGTTTTATAAGGTTGATTTGGAATGGCTGCCCAGGAACATCGTGTGGAGGCGTACAATCCATTTGTTTTTTCCCACCTTTAATTACCAGCAGATGCCGGTACGAAACGCCCGGATAAAACCGGATGATTTCGTTGCCCATTTTTTTATTCAGAAAATCAATCAGCTCATACGATTCGTCGTTCGAAATATGACCAGCCGAATGATTTTTGATGGTGCCGTTCTCCAGACAAATCAGGTTACAGCGGAGGGCCAGGTCATTTTCTTCCAGTTTCACGCCGATGCTTGCAGCTTCCAGCACACCGCGGCCTTCAAAAACGGTATGAACATCGTAGCCCAGCACAGCGAGGTTGGCGATTTCACTTCCGGGGTGCATGTCGGCTGGCACTGTAATCAGCTGTCCGGTTCGTCCTTTTTTGGCCAGGCTGTCAATAACTGGTTTTTCAGCCATTTGCAAAGGCGTTTTTCCTCCGTACGCAGCCAGTGGCTCGTCTGCCATCCCGTCACCTAAAACAATAATGTATTTCATATTTCCAAGTTTCAAATTCCAAGTTTTGCGTCATTATTCACATTCATGAAAGACACTTTGAATGCCAATTAAATATTCGATACCCGAATAATGTCGGCAAATACACCGGCGGCTGTAACAGCTGCGCCTGCACCATATCCTTTGATGATCATCGGGAATTCCTGATAACGCTCGGTAGTGAACATCACCAGGTTGTTTGAGCCCTGTAGATCGGCAAACGGATGTCCGGCAGTGATTTCCTGTAAACCGATTTCGGCTTTACCCTGATCATATTTGGCAACGAAGCGCCACATTTTTCCTGACTCAGCCAGTTTCTTCCGGTTGGCTTCAAATTCGGCATCCATTTCAGGAATAGCTTTCCAGAAATCTTCCACACTTCCTTCAAAATAGCTGGCTGGAATGAATGTGTTAATTTTAATATCTTTCATTTCAAACTCATAACCCGATTCACGAACCAGAATGAGCAGTTTACGTGCAACGTCAACACCGCTCAGGTCAATTCTTGGATCAGGCTCGGCATATCCCAGTTCTTTGGCCTTCCGGATGGTTTCGCTCAACGGTACCTGTTCACTGAGGGTGTTAAAAATGTAATTTAAAGTACCCGACAAAACCGCTTCAATTTTCAGAATGGTATCGCCTGAATTTATCAGGTCGTTTAGCGTGGTAATGATTGGTAATCCGGCACCAACATTGGTTTCGAACAGGAATTTCGCTCCTTTGCGTTTGGCCGTTTTCTTCAGCAACGCGTAATTTTCGTATTCCGACGAAGCTGCAACTTTATTTGCAGTCACAATTGAAACGTTGGCGCCAAGCAGTTCGGCGTAAAGTTTGGCTACCTGATCATTGGCTGTACAATCTACAAAAATGGAGTTGTACATGTTCAGTCGGATAATTTCGTCTTTAAAACCTTTCAGACTCGAGTCCTGCCCTTCGTCTTTCAGCTTTTCCCGGAAGGTGGCAATGTCGATACCATCGCGGTTGAACAGCATTTTTTTCGAATTGGCGACACCGGCCAGTTTTATTTTAAGGTGTTTTTCTTTCAGTAATTTGGGCTGTTGCTGCCTGATTTGTTCCAGCAGGTTGCCACCTACCAGCCCGATTCCCATGAGGAATACATTCAGCTCAATGTTTTCAGAAAGGAAAAATGATTCGTGCACCACATTCAGCGTTTTCCTAAGGTCGGTAACTTTAACAACCCATGAAATATTTAATTCGGAAGCACCCTGTGCGATAGCATTGATGTTTATCCCGTTTTTTCCTATGGTATGGAACAGTTTCCCAGCCACTCCAGTGGCGTGTTTCATGTTTTCGCCAACGATGGCTACGATAGCCAAATCGCTTTCGATGGTAATTTTATTGATCTGATCGAGCTGAATTTCGCGGTCAAATTCCTGGCGGATGGCTACTTCAGCCTTCGAGGCACTTCCTGAGTCGATGGCAAAACTGATAGAGTTTTCGGATGATGCCTGAGAAATGAGGATGACATTGATGTTTTGCCGGGCCAGAGCGCCGAATAAGCGGGCCGAAATGCCTGTTACACCGACCATTCCAAGTCCCTGTATGGTAATCAGCGTAATGTTTGATATCGACGAAATACCTTTAATGGGCAAGTCTTTCCCATTGAGTTTACTCTCAGTAATCAGCGTTCCTTCAGCTTCGGGCTCCATCGTATTTTTAATTCGCACCGGAATGCCCTTTTTGTAAACCGGCAAAATGGTTGGCGGATAAATCACTTTTGCACCAAAATGCGACAACTCCATTGCTTCGGAATAACTCAGCATTTTGATGGTGTATGCCTTGCTGATCACGCGTGGATCGGCGGTCATGAAGCCATTCACATCCGTCCATATTTCAAGTGAAGAGGCATCGACAGCAGCAGCCATGATTGCACCAGTGTAGTCAGAACCTCCTCGCCCCAAAGTGGTGTATTCGCCAGATTCGTTACTTGAAATAAATCCGGGAACAATGGCAATTCCGGAGAACGAAACAAATGCAGTACGGATGAGTTGATTGGTCAGTTCGAAATTGACAATGGCTTTTCCGAAATCGCTGTTGGTGCGGATCAGTTTGCTCGAATCGAACCATTGCGCATTCGGAATGTACTCAGAAATGATGAGTGATGATAAGCGTTCGCCAAACCCAACAATTTTATCCATGGTTTTGGGAGTAAGTTCACCAATAAGCGAAACTCCCTGAACTATTCGTTCAAGGTCTTCGAGCAAAACCTGTACTTTCTGCTTGACCTCATCTCGTTTAGCTCCATCAAATAATTTATCGACCGTTTCGTAATGGCGCGTGTTGATTTCCGTTAATTCAGCCTGAAAGTAACCGGTTCCAATCGCAGCCATTTTTGCTGCACTCAAAATTTTGTCGGTAATGCCTCCCAATGCCGAAACAACAACGATCACATCCTCGTTTTGGCCCATCAGGATTTCTTTTACTCTTTGAATGTTTTCAGCACTTCCAACAGAAGTACCTCCAAATTTTAAAACTTTCATAATGCGTAAATTTAACGGAAGCCTAAGGATTTATAAGTAAATGAGGCCGCCAAGTTAATATTTAATATTTAAAATGAATTATTCTTTACAATTCCTTAATTTAAGGGGCTCCGGGTATAAAAAAATATCCGGATGAAACAGCAATGCTGTCCCACCCGGACATTACTGTTATTCGTGTTCGATTTATGTTGTCGTTGTTGTTACTGTTTCCAGAATTTTAGCTTCCAGCTCCTGAGCCAGTTCCGGATTGTCGCGAATTAACGCTTTCACTCCTTCACGACCTTGACCGAGTTTGGTTTCGCCGTAGCTAAACCACGATCCGCTCTTTTTAATGATGTTGTATTCAACGCCGAGATCGATGATTTCACCAGTTTTCGAAATTCCTTCGCCATACATGATGTCGAATTCAGCTTTCTTAAACGGCGGTGCAACTTTGTTCTTCACCACTTTTACACGGGTGTGATTTCCCTGCGATTCTTCACCATCCTTAATCTGGCCGATTCGGCGAATGTCTAAACGTACCGACGCGTAAAACTTCAGTGCATTACCGCCGGTGGTTGTTTCCGGATTTCCGAACATCACGCCAATTTTATCACGCAACTGGTTGATGAAAATCACACAGGTTTTGGTTTTATTGATGTTGGCGGTGAGTTTGCGTAGCGCCTGAGACATCAGCCGTGCCTGCAATCCCATTTTAGAATCGCCCATTTCACCTTCAATTTCAGCTTTTGGGGTCAGTGCGGCAACCGAGTCAATCACGATAATGTCAACCGCTCCCGAACGAATCAGGTTGTCGGCAATTTCGAGAGCCTGCTCACCATTGTCGGGCTGCGAAATGAGCAGTTCGTTGATGTCAACACCCAGTTTGGTTGCATATCCCGGGTCAAAAGCGTGCTCGGCATCCACAATAGCGGCAATGCCACCGGCTTTTTGGGCTTCAGCAATGGCATGGATAGCGAGTGTTGTTTTACCGGATGATTCGGGACCGAAAATTTCAATGATTCGTCCTTTGGGGTAACCACCAACTCCCATCGCTAAATCGAGGCCGATGGAGCCCGATGAAATGGCCGGTACTTCTTCCACTACCCGGTCGCCTAATTTCATGATCGAGCCTTTGCCGTAGCTTTTCTCGATTTTATCCATCGTAAGCTGCAGGGCTTTCAGTTTTTCTTTGTTGAGATTGATTTTTTCTTCGTTTGCCATATTATTTGAGGTCTAAAGCTTGAATGATCTGGTCTGTGTGATTTTTGGTGTCAACTTTATCGAATATTTCTTCAATGATTCCGTTTTCGTTAACTACGAAAGTGGTCCTCAAAACTCCCATGTATTTTTTCCCATACATGCTTTTTTCACCCCACACTCCGTAATCCTGCAAAATTTTAGTTTCGGGGTCAGCAATCAGATTAAACCCGAATTTAAATTTAGCTGCAAATTTTTTATGTGAGGCAACGCTGTCGGGGCTAATTCCCAACACTTCATAACCTTTCGAAAGCCACATTTGGTAGTTGTCGTTCAGGTTACACGATTCAGCCGTGCATCCGGGAGTGTTGTCTTTAGGATAAAAGTAAATAATCAGTTTTTTACCTCTAAAATTGCTTAGCGAAATTGTTTCTCCGTTTTGGTTAAGTCCTGAAAAATCAGGAGCTTTTTCTCCTTTACTTAAATTTGCCATTTTTATTTTTTAAGGTTATACAAATATACTTGAAAATCTTAGATAAATCAGAACCTGCAACAGGATGTTCATAAAATAAAGCAGTTTACAAATAGGTTCTGCGTGGTACATTTTTTGTAATTTTAAAGCGCAAAACTTACATCGATCAATATGTTAATCCTATCAGATTCCAAAATAAAAACAACTTTTATTCTTCTATTGTTTACAGCGTTTGGAGTTTATTCTCCTGCTACTGTTAAGGCTGTCTGTAATTCTTCAGGCAAATCAACTGATTTTGCTTTTGCTTTATCCGAAACAGGTTATTGGTTTAATTCTGAAGATACAATAAAGCAGACTGTTATGGAGATAAAAAAGGATACCGCGCAATTACCTTTGTTTGTGGTACCCGCACAATTTGCCAATGAGGTGTTTGAATTTCAGATTAACTCTGAAATAACCTGCCGGAGTTTTAGCCATTTTATAAAAAGTGAATCGCGTAAATTATTCTTTGAGGCTTTTATGAAAGAGAAAAAGATGACTTCACTTACAGCAGAATCAGACAGTCTTCGAAAAATATACAGTCACTCTTCATCTGAAAAACAAGAAGAAATTGCTGCCCGGATTTTGAGTAATGAATCGCAGTCGATAGCTCTGAGTCAGGAAATACCAACTATTTATCAGCAAGTGAGGGAAGAGGAAGATCGTTATTGGAAATTGGCTACACAGGATGAAATAAATCAGTTCAAAGAAAAAATAAGGCTGTTTTCAGATAGCATATCGAAAGTTAAACTTGCACAGGAGGTAAAAAATCAGGTGATTGTGCCTGATACATTGATAGTTTATGATGTGGATACCAAAGTTCAGGAAGTAAAAGCTGATCCAAATGCCGGAATTATCTATAAAATTCAGATTGGTGCGTATAAGGGAAAGATACCGGATACAGCAGACCGATTGATTAAAAAACTATCAATAATTCGTAAGATCGAAAACTATAAAGATGAAAAGGGTGTTCATGTTTATACTACGGGTAATTTGAGATCGTATCAGGAAGCAGTAACTATGCAGGGTCAGCTAAAACAGGAGGGGGTGAAGAATGCTATAGTTGCCGCTTATCACAACGGGAAAAGAATACCGTTGGCAGAAGCACGGAAAATAAATAATGAGCTATGACAGCAAAGGAAGTTCCGCAGAAGGATTTAAACCAGAACAGTGAACCTGACAGTCTGAATGAACGATCGCTGGTGTTGCACAACGATGATTATCATACGTTTGACTATGTGATTAACGCATTGATTGAGGTTTGTGAGCATGATGTTTTTCAGGCTGAGCAGTGCACTTTACTAGTTCATTATAAAGGGAAATGTGATGTGAAGAAGGGAAGTTTTTCTTACCTTAGGCCAATGAAAAACGCGCTTGTCCAAAAAGACCTCAAAGCAACCATTGATTAATCCTTTACCTATGAATATTCTTATCATTCTCTTTTTGGTTTTTCTCGGGTTGGTTTTATTGTTGATTGAGTTTACCATTTTGCCGGGTATAACCATTGCAGGAATAGGCGGTGTTTTACTTTTTGCATACAGTATTTACCTGGCTTTTTCCAGCTACGGAACATTGGCCGGATTTCTGACTTTGGGATTTGTTATTATTGTTGCACCCCTTTTGGTTATTTGGCTTTTCAAGGGACGGGCAGGTAAAAAAATGGTGTTGAATACGGTTATTACCGGTATTGCCAATGAGATTGATGAGAGTAAAATTAAAGTGGGCGATGAGGGCGTTACTATCGGACGATTGGCTCCCATGGGAAAGGTAAAGGTAAACAATGAAGTTGTAGAAGCCAGATCGACCGGAACGTTTGTCGATCCGGGAGTCAAAATCAGGATTGTGCAGATTGAAAAATCGCTGATTACAGTGGAACCTTTAAACTTAGAATAGATGGAACAAATTACAGGACTCGGAATATTTGGATTGATTGCCGGAATTTTTATTCTGCTGATCATCATTTTGTATTACATACCCGTTGGACTATGGTTTTCTGCCCTGGTTTCTGATGTGCGTATTTCGCTGCTTCAGCTTTTTTTGATGCGTTTCAGAAAAGTGCCGCCATCGGTAATTGTCAGAGCTTTAATTGAAGGAACAAAGGCTGGTTTGGTATTAAACCGAAATGAGCTTGAAGCGCACTACCTGGCCGGAGGTCATGTCGAAAAAGTTGTTCATGCTCTTGTTTCAGCCCAAAAGGCCAACATCGACCTTTCTTTTAAAATGGCTACTGCCATTGACCTTGCCGGGCGCGACGTGTTTCAGGCGGTACAAATGTCGGTTAATCCTAAAGTGATCGACACTCCACCTGTTGCTGCTGTTGCCAAAGACGGTATTCAGCTGATTTGTAAGGCTCGGGTTACGGTGCGTGCCAATATCCGTCAACTGGTTGGTGGTGCAGGCGAAGAAACTGTTCTGGCCCGTGTAGGCGAGGGGATTGTTTCATCCATCGGTTCGTCGCACACCCACAAGGCGGTGCTCGAAAATCCGGATTCGATTTCCAAAGTTGTTTTGGCAAAGGGTCTCGACGCCGGTACTGCATTCGAAATTCTTTCCATCGACATTGCTGATATTGATATCGGTAAAAACATTGGCGCCGGCTTGCAGATTGATCAGGCTGAAGCCGATAAAAACATTGCCCAGGCCAAAGCCGAAGAGCGCCGCGCCATGGCTGTTGCTTTGGAACAGGAAATGAAAGCTAAAGCGCAGGAAGCCCGTGCTAAAGTGATCGACGCCGAAGCACAGATTCCGATGGCTATATCGGAAGCTTTTCGTAACGGAAATCTTGGAATCATGGATTACATGAAATACAAAAACATTATGGCCGACACCTCGATGCGCGAGGCTATTTCGAACGAGGAACAAAACAAGAAAAAGAAATAAATGCAGAACAGCCCGAATAATGAAAACCTTGTCGCAAAACGGCAGGGTTTTTTCGTTTATAAGTCCGGACGCGACTTGGAGTCGCACTCGGACTAGCATTGTGCATCAATAAACCATATTGCCGCGTCTTT
>CAYRBM010000205.1:0-9068 GCA_964422425.1 uncultured Odoribacter sp. | reverse complement strand
AATATGGTTTGGGCAGTTCAGGGGCATTGATTGCAGCGCTTTTCAGCAAATATGCTTTTCCGGCTGAAATGGGGAATAATCTTTCTCCTGAAATTCTGAAAGCCAATTTTGCAATACTCGAAGGTTATTTTCATGGCCGCAGTTCGGGACTCGATCCGTTGATTTCGTATTTGAACAAACCTTTACAGATTAATTCGCAGAAACAAATTGTTCCGGTTGATTTCGACTACCGTAAAACCGGTATCACCATGGCATTAATTGATACGCATACGACTGGAGCAACTGGTCCGCTGGTGCAGCATTTTATCGATCTGTTTAACCTTCAGGAATTTAAAACAGCTTTCGAAAATCAGTTTATTCCTTCAAATAACACCTGTATTGATTCCCTGATAAGTGGGGATAAGGAAAGATTTTTCCATAATTTGGAGCAGTTGATCCGTTTTCAGGTTTATCACTTTCATCAAATGATTCCCATTGGTTTTCACCGGGTAATTTCACATGCACTTCGTAACAAAGTATATATAAAACTTTTGGGTTCGGGCGGTGGTGGTTTTTTGCTTGTTTTTGCTGAATCGAAAGAGAAGATCATCCAATTTTCTAAAGGTTCTGGTATTCAAATGCTGGAGATATGAAAAAACCTGAATAATTCCTGTTTCGGGAATTATTCAGGCTAAAAATAAGGTTTTCGGCACATTGATCTTACCTTGACCGAATTTCTTTCCTCATAAAAATCAGGTACGATAAGGAAAAGCAGACGATGGTTCCGGCAATCAATCCGGTGACCTGTGGCCACACCAGCAAAAGACTTTGACCAAGAGGTAGCGGACTTGGAATAGTGCCATGAATTTGTTCCATGGTTAATGCACCCAACGTACGAACCGAAGGCATCAGCAGGGTTGTTGTTGCGTCGCTGAATAATTGAGCCGGACTGATTCTCTGAAGATTAAGAATCAGGTTTTGGAATCCGACGACCAGGTGTTCGGGAGCCATTTCAGAAGGAGAAAGAGCCTTTGCTACCAGGTTTATGATCAAACCGTAAAAGATACTGAAAAACAACCAGACCGAAATTCCGGACAGGGCAGAGGTGGCTGCTTGCCTGAACTTTACTGAAAACAGGATGGACAGGTTAAGCCAGAAAGCCACATAAACAATACTGATCAGAATGAAGAAGATAATTCTCAGAAATTCTTCAGGTGTAGGAGGAATTCCTATGGTGAATAGTCCCATCCCGATAACCAGGAATCCGAGGGTAAAAAATAAAATACTGACTACAGAGAGAGCAGCAACAAATTTAGCATTAAGCAAATCGTCGCGGTGAATGGGTTGCGACATCATCCGGCTTAGAGTACCCCGGTTATGCTCTGAATTGATCGCATCAAACCCCAGACTGATCCCCAGTAAAGGTCCCAGAAAACTGATGAAAACCACAAAAGAAGGAAGGCTCCCGTCAGTAACCGTAAATAATTTCAGAAAGAAAAAGGCATCATCAGGCTCTGCAACTTTAGCTGCCTTTCCGATACTAGTCAGGGCTGTGTACATCGATCCCATGCAGGTGAAAGCGATGAGGATTAGTAAAATGACAAATCGCCAACTTCTGACGTGGTCTGATATTTCCTTATTTACAATCACACGGAACGGATGTTCAGTCTTTTCTGTTTGCTTGGTTGTTTCGGCAGAGTTAAAAAATCTCCTGAGCTTTCGAAATTGAAAAGCTGTTTTTGGAGTAGTATTGAATGATTGATTCAACGCATTATCCATGATTTATCTCTCCTTCAAAATAATGGTAATAAATGTCGTCAAGACCATATTCTTTCCTGTTCAGATAGGTAAGAGAGGCGCCTGATTCAACGATAGCCCGGGCAATTTCCGGAGCAGAATCGAGGGATGAACTAATCTGAAAGATGCCATCCTTTGATTCTACCACCTTGACTCCCTGCACAGGAGTGAGAATCCTTTCCATCCAGTCGGCTGGAACCTGTTGGCCGTTGCCAGTTAAATTGTCCTGCTCCCGGAATTCAACGCCCACCTCAATCAGGTAATGGTTCTCCGGGAAGAGTTGTTTGGAAAGTGTGTCAATGTCGCCTTCCGCCAGCAATTTTCCACCGACAAAAATTCCTACCCGATCGCAGGCCTGCTGGACCTGATGAAGGTTATGCGACGAGAATAAAACGGTTATTCCTTCTTCACGGCTGAGCCTGCTGATAAGTTCCAAGAATTCCCGTACTCCTGATGGGTCAATTCCGGAGGTGGGTTCGTCCAGAATAATGATCTCCGGAGTTTTAATCAGTACATCGGCCAGACCCAGACGCTGCCTCATTCCCCGCGAAAAAGTTCCAACTTTCTTGTTTACAACCTCTGAGAGACCGACCCGTTCGAGCAGTTGCGCCGCGTTTTTTCTGGCCTTTGCTTCAGGAATGCGGTTCAGAAGTGCAGTATAGATCAGGTTCTCGAGAGCAGAACGGTCATCGTAAAATCCAACGTCTTCAGGAAGATATCCGACTTTTCGTTTCACTTCAATAGGGTTGGTGGTCGAATTTATTCCGCAAACCTTCACGGTTCCTGAAGTTGGCTCAGTTAATCCGAGCATCATCAGAATGGTGGTAGATTTCCCTGCTCCATTCGGCCCGAGTAGCCCGAATATTTCACCTTTCCGGATGCTCAGGTGGAGCTGATCGACGGCGGTGAATGTTCCGTATTTTTTGGTCAGACCGACCAATTCAATGATAGGTCCGGACACGATTTACCTCCTTCCGTATTTTCGAAACAGATAATAGAGGCTTCCCAATGCCGCAGCAATGATGAGAATACCTGTCCATCCCCAGATTAGCGGAGTTTTAACCGACATCCGGAAGACCGCTTTTGAAGTGGTTTCAGGAATTTGGGCCTCCATATTTAGGACATAATCTCCCGGAATGGCCTTTTTGTCGGCCTGGACAATGGCAATTACCTGTTCTTCCTTTCCAGGTAAAAGCTGATCTATTTTCTTTGGTTCAAAGCTTACATTCCAGTTAGAGGGAGTTGAGGCATTCAGGTTGATTCCCGTGAGCAAAGAGGAGCCAGTATTACGAACTACCAGTTCAATACGTTTTTGATCGCCGGCTGTAATCTCACTGCTCAGTAATCCGGTTGGAGTGGTCAACTCCATGCTGTACGATCCGGTGATGACAACTTCGAGTTGCAAATTAGCAGAAGTTGAGTTGGTCCGGGCACTAACGGGTATTTGATAAGTCCCGGCTTCGATCTGCGAGGGAGCCGTAATTTCTACTGTAATATCTTTGGTTGAGTTAGCCGGAAGTTCCACCGAAGTGACTTGTTTATAGTCAGCTTTAAAGGTTACATTCCATCCCCGCCCGGCATCGGCAACGAGCGAATAAAGTTGCTGTTCGACTGTTCGGTTTTTCAATTTTGCCTGAAAAGTGAAAGTTGAGCTGGAGGCTCCTTGCATGTTGGGCTGATCGGTTGTCAGCTCGGTTTCATAACTCCCTTTTTCTGCCACGTTGATTGCCAGCGAAAGGGTGGCTGAGTCGCCTGCCAGAATTTTGAAGCGGAAGTTACCCTTGTTTACCTGATAGGGAACATCAACTTTCAGCGAGAGATTTTTTCGCTCGCCTGGCAACACCGCCAGCTGATTAACTTTGTAGCCTCCCGAAGTCAGGGTGAAGGTCCATCCGCGCGGAATACCCGTCAGGATGATGTCCCGGTTTTGCACTTCTTTGCTGTTGTTGATTACATCAATGGAGTAATCAACTGACTCACCGGGAGAGACCGAAACCTTGGTGTAAGGTGTGTAAAGGGTTACCGATGGCATAGCCTGTGTGGAGAACCCGAATGTGATTAACCCCATTAAAAGAACGAGAGGCAGATTAAGATGTTTTTTCCGAAAGATCATAAAATTTCCTCCTAAATTTTTAATGATTAACTATTCGGGGCACAATTTTACATCATACACAATTTCCATGGAAGTTAAATTTTGCAAAAAAATCTTAAAGAATTTTTATGATTCAGATAGTGAGGTAATAAAAAAGCAGAACCAAATAAATCTGGCTCTGCTTTCCATCTGCGTTAAAAATTGAGTTTCGAATTAGAACATGTCTTCCATGCCTCCTTGATTTTGCGGTTCGCCGGAAGCCTGTCGGTCCATTTTATAATTGTTTATTTTGTAGCTGAGTGTCAGCATGAGTACTCTCGGTTCTCGTTGCATTTTGAATGACGATTTAAAATCGTCGCCAAACGAAGTTCCTTCAAACTTGGCTGTACCCAACACATCGCGAATACTGAGTGTGGCAGAAAGTTTCTTTTTCATGAAGTCCTGACGGTACGAAAGATTGGTGAAAATCATTCCTTTTTGGTCGCCCTGAGCCGAAACCGATGGTCCGCGGTAGAATCCGGTTAACTGCATCCGGCTATCCGGAGAAATTTTTACAGTCGCATTCAAACGGCCAGAGTAATTGGTGCTTTGGCGATCAACAGATTTGCCCAGAATTTCGCCTTTCAGTTTGTAGTTGTATAAACTAAAGCTGGTGTTCACGAGCAACCATTTGGTTACATTGATATTTCCCATCAATTCGCCACCTAAAGAATGATCCCGGTTCATGTTATCGGCTGACATGTAAATAATTCCATCCTCTTTCAGCTCTTGAATTCGGGTGATCAAATCATTTGTGGTACGATAAAATGTTTCGAACGAAAGGAATGAGTTACCAAACTTCCGCATAAAACTGAGTTCGTAAGAATCGGTGTATTCTGGTTTCAGGTCGGGATTCCCAATACGGATGGTGTATTGATTCATGTAATTGGGGAAAGGATCGAGATCGCGGCCACTCGGACGGTTAATACGACGTGAATAGCTGGTCATTAACTGGTTGTTTTCTGAAAGATCATAAGAAAAATGTGCCGAAGGGAATACATCAAAGCGATCGAGAACATAAGGCTCGGTTGCTTTGGTATGCTCGATGGATCTTTTGGTATATTCACCGCGTAATCCGAGCTGATATTGTATGCCAAGTGCTTTTCCAGAGTAGATTGAATAGGCCGCATGAATATCCTCACTAAAATTCATGTCGCTTGTAAATTTCGGATTATTCTCGAAAACTCCGGTTCCCGGGTTGTAGTTTTTGAAACTGAAAAGCTCAGTCTCACGTTCCATGCGGCTCTGTAACCCGGCTTCAAATTTTGACCCGTTTTCCAGAGGGAGCGTGTAGTCAAGTTTCATGCGATAGTCATTCGAGTTGTCGTCTTCATTGGTCGTAACCCGCGACAGGTAATTGTTTGTTTGCCGGTAAGCAGCATCCGAAACAAATTCGTCAATGTTTTCGAAAGATAGTCCGTCGCGATTGCGGAAATCAAATGAACCTTCAAGTTTATGGGTGCCGTCTTCGTTAAATCTGGTTTGGAAACTGGCCTGACCGCTCACATAATTTCCCTTTCTGGAAGAGAAATTGTCCTGAACAGAAAACAAGCTGAATGTTCCGGGAGAACGGTATTCATGTATTTTTCCGCCTCCTTCACCATCAAAATTATATTTACCCACTTCTCCTGAAATGGTCACTGTTGTTTTGTCGCTGATGAAATAATCTACTCCTCCTTTGATTTGCTGCCCCCCTCTGGATTGGTCGCGTTTTCCATCCATGATGAGGTAAGTAGTTGTATCATTCTTGTAGGTTTCTCTTGTCGATTTCATACTGCCTTCGTCAGTATTATCGTTCCAGTTGGCACCAAAGAATAGGTTGTATTTTTTTGTTTTGTAATTCACCAACAAGTCAGCACCATATTTTTTCCCGGTTCCGGCGTTGATGTTAATAATACCATTTACCCCAGAAAGCACATTCTTTTTCATGACTACATTGATGATACCAGCCATGCCGTCGGGGTCGTACTTTACTGAAGGATTTGTGATGATCTCAATGTTTTGGATAGCAGCTGAAGGAATTTGTTTGAGAGCATCACTTCCGCTCAGCACGCTGGGACGACCATCTATCAAAACCGTGAAATTGGATGAACCGCGAAGACTGACATTGCCGTCAATATCAACTTCAACCGAGGGAGTATTCTCGAGTACTGTTACTGCTGAACCTCCGGCGGCATTGATGTCGTTGGTAACGTTGATCACTTTCTTGTCGATTTTATATTCCACCCGGTTGCGTTCGGCAACCACGTCAACTGTGCCAATGTTCTGACGCGAAACAGCCAGCTCAATGGTTCCCATATCTACGCTATGCGAATTCGGAATGATTTTGATATCGTTAACGATGGTTTTTTCGAATCCGATAAAAGCAGCTTCTACATAGTAGTTACCAAATGGAAGGTCGCCGATCTCGAATAAGCCTGCTTCGTTGGCAATAACTCCGGTCACCAGCTTTGAGTCCTGCTGCCTGTATATTGCTATATTGGCATATTCCATTGGCGATTTCGTATCGGCATCTATAATTTTACCTTTAATTTTCCCGCTTTTATTCAAAGGTGCTGCTCCCGCATTAGGCATGGCAGGTGGCACTTGCGAATAGGCCCCTCCGGCAATCGACAGAATTAAAAGAATCAGAATCAATAATTTTCTTGTTTGCATCACTCGTTGTTTAATATGTTTTAGAACCTCTAAATATTTTCTACAACACATCAGACAAGCCAAACGAACTGAAAGTTTAATAACGATTTAAAAAGAGTTGTTAATGTTTGTAAACACAAAATTTAACAAACCCCTTGTCTTTCGCGCGAAGTGGAATGATTTTTGACAAAAGTATTTATGTTCCATTAAAATCTTTGTTGTTATGAGAACTCCCGTATATGTTATGATTCTCTTTGTTCTTTTGGTTTCGTGTAGCGGAATCAACCGGATTGTTGAAATCAATGATCCGTATAAAAACCTAAAAAGTATCCGATTGAGCCAACAGCCTGATGCGTTTTCTGACAGCAAAAAAGGACCTTTAGGCGGAAGAGCCATGTATGGGTTAACAACAAACCTGATCTCCGAATCTCAGAAAGGGGAAAAGCCCCGGGTTAAAATATGTTTTGATTTGATTACCGGTATTCGAACTGATGAATTTGACTCAGTGATGTATTTTGATCTTGATCAGGAAAAAATCAAGCTGGTTTCCGGCAAGTATAATTACAGGCAGTTTGATCGAAGCTCCACATCTTCAACTTCCTCTACTATTACTTCGGTTGAAAAGAAGCCTGATGGCAAAACAGATTTGTCGGCAAAGGCAGCAGAAAACGTGAAGACTGAAAATACCCAAACCACGACGGTTGAAAATGGCAATTATCAATTGATGACTCGTGAATTTATGGTACCCGAGAATTTGTGGATACCAATTGCTAATACACGGGAAATAGGTTACCGGCTTTACATGGGATATGAAGGAATTGACGTTGAATTGTCGCAATCGGAAATGACTAAAGTGCGCGATTTCTTCAACCAGATCATTCAGTTGCGCGATGCAGTGAGTCCATCAATTCCGGAAGGCCAAAAGAAATGGTAATCATTGTCAATTGGAAATTCACAATGGGAGCAACTGATTTCAGGATCCCAAAATTTGTTAAACATGTAAGTAAATCGGGTTAGCTTGTTAAAAAGGTTTATTTTCGCAATAAAATCAATAAAAGGAAACCGTGCATCAGAATCTGATACTCATACCAACCTACAACGAAAAGGAGAACGTTGAACGAATGATCCGCAAAGTTTTCTCGCTGGAAACGCCTTTCCATGTGCTGATCATTGATGATAATTCGCCTGATGGAACAGCTGCCATTGTTGAGCGGTTAATTCCTGAGTTTTCGAATAGACTGCATATTCTGAAACGTGCCGGGAAACAGGGATTGGGGAAAGCCTATCTGGCCGGATTTCACTGGGCGCTTGAGCGTTCGTACGATTATATTTTTGAAATGGACTGCGATTTTTCGCATAATCCGGAGGATCTGGAGCGGCTTTATGCAGCATGTGTACAGCAAAACGCTGGGTTGGCAATAGGTTCGCGGTATATTTCAGGAATAAATGTTATCAATTGGCCGCTGGGAAGGGTTTTGATGTCTTATCTGGCTTCGGTTTATGTTCGCACTGTTACCCGTATGAAGATCATGGATACCACTGCCGGGTTTAAGTGTTACCATCGTAAGGTTTTAGAGACCATTGATTTTGATAATATCCGGCTCAAGGGTTATGGTTTCCAGATTGAAATGAAATTTAAAACCTGGAAGCACGGCTTTAAAATTGTGGAAGTGCCCATCATTTTTACTGATCGCAAGGAAGGAACTTCAAAAATGAGCGGAGGTATATTTAATGAAGCTCTTTGGGGTGTAATGAAAATGAAAATCAGAAGTTGGTTTATCCGGTACGAAAAAGTAAATGAATTGTGATCAGATTACCGTTTAACGGTATTTGATTATACGTTTTGATTCGAGCCGTTTCTTATCACCGCTTATCAGGTATTTTCTGATCCAGTTTCCGTGTTTGTCGTATTTGAAGAGGATATCCTGTTTGGGATTTTTCACATATTCCGGGAATCCGAGTAAATAGTCAACGGCATAACGGGTAACGAAACCTCTGCTGTTGTAATTGTAATCGATAACTGTTTTAAGCTCCGATCCAATATCCTTCCGTTCCATTTTTATGAGGTTTCCTGCATTATTGTAAAAAAGAGTGCATGTTTCTCCACTGTCCATTTTCCCGTCGGGTTTGATGTTGTGGCGAGTAAACGAAACCAGTTTATTCTCTTTATACACCGGGTTCATTTCGATCAGAAATAATTCACGGCTTTTGTTTTTTGATTCGTATGCCCAATAATTTACCCGGTTTATTCGTCCCAGTGAATCGAGGAAATTCTCATATTCAAGGTAATCGCCATTTTGTTTCTCCTGATTTCTGACCGTGATTTGTTTCTCGGTAAAGCGATTTCCTGATTTCAACCTTTCGAAACGGTAAATCGCCATAATTTTATCCTTAAAATAGTCAGTCCTCCGTATTGGTTTTGAATTTCTGTCAAATAGGTAAACGTATTTCCAGCCCGAAAAAGCTTTGGGTTTAAAAACTCCGGAATCCTTTTGTGTTTGAGCGATTTCTTTGCCATATCTTTTCT
>CAYRBM010000204.1:0-9245 GCA_964422425.1 uncultured Odoribacter sp. | reverse complement strand
GTCGTTTCACAATCATGTTGGTAACCCGGGCGGTTGAAAGCAGTTTCCCCGATGCGTTTTTGATATCAACATTCCACACATGCGTACGTTTACCGAAATGAAGTACTTCTGCGCGGGCATACACTTCGCCACTATCTGCCTTGCCAGTGTGGTTGGCACTGACCTGTATTCCGCGTACGTCGTACTCCTGAATATCGACGGCCAGCATCGAACCAAATCCGGCAATCGTTTCGGCAAGGGCCAGGTTGGCGCCACCATGCAGTATATTGCCCGGCCTGAAAGTGCGGTGATCAACCGGCATCGTGGCTTCCACCCATCCTTCACCATAAGCAGTAAAGCGGATGCCCAGATGCTCGATCATCGTGTTTTTCAAATAGTGGCCGACCATTTCAACCGGCATTGAGTATGTTAATTTTGGTATTTCCATCACACTAAAATTTGAACGTGTGAAATTAGGAAAATGGAATGAAGCCGCCAATTTTATCCTGAAAAGGTTATTTTAAGGTGGTCAGCAGTTCGAAAATTGAATAAGTAAGTTGGCTATAAGCTTATCTTTCGGTGGAATATTCCTCTCCGGATATGGTCATACTTAACGGTGGATTTTCCTTTTCGTCAGCAATGTAGTAGAGTTTTGCTTCGTGTGCGCCCATAATTACTGATATTTTGCTGCCTTTACCGAGGCCCAAACTAAAGCCGGGTTCCCAAACAAATACCCAGCCATCTTTTTCTCCAATGAGGTCGTAAATCTGGTAAGATTCTGAAACGGATTGATCGCTGTCATTCATAATGAGTACGCCCCAGGCTTTGGATTTTTTGTATCTCCTGACAGCAACCTTGTTTTTCGTGTTTATTCCCCAAAATGGTATGATGGCGCTTTGAGGCCTTTTGGTTGGTTCGAGAAAGCGCCAGAGTTGAAGTTTTTCGGCTTCCATGACTTTAAAATTGTCGGATATGCCAATTGAACCTCCCATAAAACCGGCCCAGAGAGCCAAACTTTTTTGCTCAGTCTCTGTGTATCCTGATTTGTAATTCCGAAGGAAAATAACATCGGGATCGTTCTGCCAGAATACATTGTTGAAATACTGTGTGTTATAACTTTCCTGAAAAATGTCTGTAGTAATCTCGTCCCATTTCCAGGTTTGATCAGTACCAATTCTTACTGCATCGACATAACCGATTAGTGGAGAGTATGGAGCCCGATTGGCTGTAATAAAACTTCCGGCTCCAATTTCTTCGCGGATGATATCCATGACTGCCCGAAATACCTGCACGGATGATTTGCCTTTCCTGGTTTTCGAAGCCTGTACGAAATCCTGTAATCCCCAGTCCAGATAATCGAGTTCGTAATAGGTAAATCCCATTTTTCTGAAGTTACGGAATACGCGGGCCAGATAATCCTTAACGTCTTCGTGACTACAGTCAAGGGCATAGATTTTACCTTGCGAATCTTCATCCATAACGATTGGTTCTCCGTCTATATCTTTCAATATCCAGTTTGGATGTACCCTGAATAAGCGACTTTTTTCATGTGCAACAAACGGGGCAACGTAAATACCGGCTCTGTACCTCCGCTGAAATATTTGCCTGGCAACTTCGTCCATTGATTTTGGCCAGTTTTCGTTGTTGTCGAGCCAATCGCCCGGTATGCAATATCCCGGACCTACATGAACCGTTTGTAATGACAGGGGCGGAGTGGTTTCATCGAGTGTGCGCAGATAATCAAGTAAATATTTGTAACTGAAAGATGATCTGAAATCCTGAAAGGGAGTCCAGAAATAATTGGTATCAGTATCACGTCGTGCCTGATTTTGTTCGGAAATACTCCATGCCAGATTCTGCATTGTACCATAAGGCTGATTTCCGTAATAGATAAAAAGATCAGGAAGCTTAATGAATTCATCTTTAAGCGGAATATTTTCGGTAGAATAGCCTGCTTCAAAAAAAACTTCATCTTGCGCCGCTTGCCTGTTGTTGGAACTTTTGCGCCGTGGCCTGTTGTAAATTGAACTTTTTTGAATAAAATCGGCTTGTTCGTATGCTCCAATTGATAAAGTGTCTCCGTTTGGAGCAATAAGTCCTGTCATCATGAAACTGTCATACGACCAGGCTTCTTCTTCGGGGAAACGATTTGCTTTTTTTGATTTTGACCTGGGAATTTCAAAAATACCTGACTGATCGCCCGTACCAAATCCTTGTTTGAAAAAACGATTAGCTCCGCTAATGAAACCTTCGCCCAGGGGATTAAACCATAAAGGCGCATTTTTCATTCCGCTAATTTCTGCTCCAATGGATATGGTATTGGAATGAGTCCGAAGGTCGAGCATGACGAATCCATCGTCAACTTCATAAATAATTCGTTTCCCTTTGGGAGAGTCTCCCATAAAAGTATTTCTTACGAAAATACTTTGTCCGTTTATGGACGGGCGGCAATTGGCCAGTTTAATGCTACCAGCATAAATATCAAATGTCCCATCGTCGTGTAAAATCCATTCAGGCTTACCTAAAGCAAAATCGAAATGACTGGTATAAGCTGGAAGTGAAAAAGCCTGAACAAAATCCGGAAACGAAACCAAACTGGCCCCTATACCGGCAGTTATCAGTTTAATAAAAGATCTTCGCTCAAAAGACGTTCGGGGCATATCTTCTGTTAGGATTAATTAGGAAGTCTAAATTAACAACTTTTAACACGGAATGACAACAACTTTTGCTCTTAAAAGACAAATTATCTGGAAAAATATGAACTGGGGTGTAAAACGCAAAAGAAACTTGATATTCCGGATCGTAAACTAGAATTTACGCAGGGCTTCTATTTCCGCGATTGTTTTTGGTTTTGTTTTTCCCAATCGTTTGAAGCCATTTTCGGTTATGACAAAATTTTCTTCGTTACGAATGCCTCCAAATTTGCGGAACTTCTCAATTTCAGACCAGTTCAGAAATGAATCAAATTTTTTCTCTGATTGCCAAAGATCAATCAACTCAGGAATAAAATAGATGCCAGGTTCGATGGTGAAAACATGTCCGGGACGAAGGTCTTTTGCGAACCGGAGCGATTTCAACCCAAATTGCGTACTTTTTTGCTCTCCGTCATACCCAACCCAAATCTCTCCCAAATCTTCCATGTCGTGCACGTCAAGCCCCATCATGTGACCGGTTCCGCAAGGGAAAAACAGTGCATGTGCACCCTCCGATAAGGCTTCTTCAATGTCTCCCTTCATCAGGCCAAGCTCTTTCATCGAAGTGGCGATGGAGCGGCAGGCAGTCCAATGTACATCCATAAAACGTATGCCGGGAGCCAGGCTCGAAATGGCTGCCTCATGAGCTTTAAGGCAGGCTTCATAAATTACCTTCTGAATGGATGAAAATTCTGTTGAAACCGGAAAAGTACTCGACAAATCGCCTGCATAATGGCGCTGAGTTTCGGCTCCGGCATCGAGCAGGAATAAATCACCTTCGCGAAGAATATTTTCATGCGAATGGTTATGAAGGGTTTGTCCGTTTATGGTGGCAATAATGGGGAAAGCTATGTTGCAATTGTGGGCCAGTGCAATTTCATATACCCGGGCAGAAACTTGTGCTTCGGTCATTCCGGGGCGGGCATATTGTATAGCGGCTATGTGCATATCAACCGAAAGATCAACTGCCTTCTCAATTTCTTCAATTTCTTCAGCCGATTTCAACTCACGCTGACTGATTACAGCCTTGACCATGTCGGATGAAGCATTCAGGTTAACCTGATCGGGCCTGATATTCATGAAGCGCAGCAATTTGATCTTATTTTCGGGCCGGTATGGCGGTAAAAAGTGAATGGTTCGTCGGGCAGCCTGGGCTTCTTTCAGGATGGTGTAAAGTTTCACAATCGGTTGTGTTTCTTCAATGCCACTTTTCAAGGCTCGTTCTGCAATGGTTGGTTGTGGTCCGCGCCAGACAATATCATCAATGGTGAAATCGTCTCCAAAAATTATCTGACGATGATTATTAATATCAATGATGGCAGCCAGCGAGGGAAAGTCAATTCCGAAATAATACAGGAAAGAGCTGTGCTGGCGAAAATGATAGGTATTGTCAGGATAATTCATCGGGCTTTCGTCATTCCCAAAGAATAAGATCAATCCTGATCCAATATTTTCACAGAGCAATTTTCTTCTTTGAATATAAACCTCGGCCTGAAACATAGTTTACCGCTATAGTTAGAGGGGCTAAAGGTAAAAATATGATTTGGATTTTATTAGGGGAGAATATTTAATGAATGGAGGCGTACAAATATTTTATAGGTTGTTAGCATTAAAATCAATGAAAATTAAAAATAAAAGACAAATTTGTATTTTATTTAAAAATTAGGTGATCAAAAGCTTTTTAGAATTGTTTAAAAATGAAATCTGTAATTGAGGATTTTGTATTCAATCGAAAGTCAGTTTACAGATTAGACCTTAAAATATATTTCAAGATGAAAAATTTTATTTGTCCAATATCCGACCAACGGGTAAATGAGCAGGTAACCCGGCTAAATGCGCTGTTTACAATTGCTGTGATTGTTTTGGCTTTTGTTTTTAACTCGGTATTGCTTGTAGTTTTTATGATGGCTGACTTTTTTATCCGTGCATTTACAGCTATTAAATATAGCCCGATAAGCTATGTCAGTCATTATTTGAGCAATGCATTGAGTTTGCCTGTTAAACTGATTGATAAAGCTCCAAAGATTTTTGCTGCGCGCTTAGGTTTTTTGATGACTACTGCGATTGCCGGTCTGTTTGTTTTCGAATTTAATATGGCAGCCGCAATTCTTGCAGGTATTTTAATCTTTTTTGCAAGCCTCGAATTTTTCTTTGCTATTTGCATCGGATGTACTATTTACACCTACTTCATTTTGCCATTCTATAAAAAATAAGTCAATGAACAAAAAACTTTCAACCACAGTATTTATTACTTTTTTGGCTTTAATTACTTATGGACAAACGGAGAAAAGCATTAATGGCATCAACAATGGGATGCCCAACCGTATTTCGATGAATGTGACGGTAGCCAAACAAACACAGGGAGCCACATTTGGTGAAAAAGTGAACGCTGGACTTCACTCGGCGGGTGGGGCATACGTTATTTTTCCAAACCGACAGGCTTTTCTGGTGACTCAAAGTAAAGTTGCAGAAATGACTTCTTCTGAAGTTGCAAAAGTAAATGCGGGTTTGCATGCTTCGGGAAATGCAGTTGCTCAAGGGGCATCATTGGTTGGAGGAGCCTTGCCCGGAGGTGCAGTTATTTCAGCAGCAGTCTCAAAAGCTGATGGCGGAAGACCAATATGGGAAATCAAAGATGTGGCAGAGGGGTTTACTTTACCATCAAGCTTAACCGATGGAGACTACATTTTAACAGTTGTGGTCAAAGAAAAAGCAACATCAGGACTTAAAGATACCTTAAAAACTCAAGTGAGGTTTGGGATTAAAGTCGAGAACCGGACATACAAAGTAGTTTCAGCGAATGTTTAACATACAAGATTTTTCCTATGCAACCTTCAAGTCAATTATCTGCATTTCTTCTTCTTTTTATGGTGTCAGTTTCTTTAGCTTTCGGGCAGGATAAGCAAAAGCAAGGAATTAGTGCCGCTGTTACAACAAATTTAAATACCATAAGTACTAAAATTGCAGCACTGGGTTCTTTTAAGTTGCCCTATGCTGTTGAAGTTTTTGCTGCTAATGAGCGTGATGACCGAAGCAGAGTGATCGTTCGGGGGTGGGACGTTAAGGGTAAAATTGTATCTTCCGCATCTTCAGGTAGCTCTTCTGTCGGAGGAGCAGCTTCTGCATCGTATGCTGCTACTGGGAGGTCTTCGTTGGCCGGAATACAGGTAAGTATTGTTCAGGCAGAAACAGGAGATAAGGCCAGCACTGTTACCGATCAATACGGGAATTTTTCATTGACACTTTCTCACGATACCCTGCACACCATTTATGTGAATGGAGTTGAATATGGTCATGTAAAACTGATGAAGACAAAACACGACACGGTCAAAAACTCCATTAATAATGTCAGATAGATAGAATCAAAGATGGTTTGAATACGAAAGCTGTTTTGGGTATGCCCAGAGCAGCTTTTTTCTTTAAATATTGAAAAGGAAAAGCTTCAATATGTGTAGAGGTTCTTTTAGCAGATAGCTTTGTATTTTTGCGTCATTTTGATTTATATTCTCCTGGATTTAAGTAATTCATCATATGGTACGCAACCATTTTTAGTCTATTTTCATCCTATGAATACTAAATCCTATTTCCATAAAAAAGATACCAATGAAGCAACTTTTTTGTCTGTTTCTTTCCTTGTTCCTTGTAGTCGGATGTGAAGATATATTTAAGGACACCTATCATTATTCACAACTAGTAACCCAGTCAAAAGAGTATCCTGTATATCTCGATATGAGCGAAATAGGGAACATACAGGTTAAGGCTAATTCTCCGGTTGTTTCCCCATTCAAAATCTTGTCTAATGATAAGTATTATTTTGTGGGCGAAATGCAGAAAGGCGTGCATGTTTACGAAAAGAAACCCGGTGAAATAAGCTACCTGTGTTTTATTGAGTGTAGGTATATAAAAGACTTCGAACTTGCGGATAACAGGCTTTTTTGTAATAACCTGGTCGATATGGTGCTTATCGATGTGATTAATCCACTTCAGATAAGTATTTTATACCGTTGGGAGAATTATTTTAACCGGTACACAAGCTATAAAAAGTACTGGAATTTACCCTACGTTGAAGGAAAGGGGATTATTGCAGGGACTGAAAATCATGAACTTACTGGTATTGTAACAGACAAGCAGCCCAATCTTGATTTCACAGAGTTTGATCAGCTGTATGGTAATTTGACCACCAAATCGATACCTGATACCTGGTTCATAAATCTTCCTGAAAATGACATGCCACATATTGCAATGATCAAAGTGGGCAACGATGAAATATACTCGTATGGGAGTTACAATAGTTGGTATATCTGGAATTACCGGCCGGGGACTTCCGGGGCACGAGAAGAAGATTTGTGGACAAATCCCAGGGGTAAATATGCTCCTCCTTATTATTACAGCAATGCCTACCCGGTGAAGATGTTTTTTGAGGAGGGTATAATTTTTATTTTAGGAACCGAGACCAATCAGAGAAGCGGCTATTGTGATTGCATCTTATATGATGAGAGGTATCCGCTTACTCAAAATCTGTATTTTCCGAACTTCCGACCTCTGGATATATGTTATATGCCACAAATGAATGCTTTCTTCACCCTTTCAGGGACGTCGGTTTGGGGAGTCTTTATAAGTGGTGATGGTGTGTCAGGTTATAAAAAGACCTATAAGGATTACCATATTGATACGGATGCCGTAGAAATTTTCAGGGTAGGGGATAAGCTGGTTACCCTTGGCAATGAACTTTCTGTATATTCTGTGTCGGAAAACGAGCTTCGACTAGTAAAAAAATATCCTGAAATCTCTGGTAAATGCTGTAAAAAGGAGGGAAGTTTGTTAACGATAATCAATACGCGCGGTCTGTTTGAATATGATATGACGAATCTGGAAGATATTCAACTCATTCATCGCTAAAGATTTCTCGAAATATGATGCAGTCGTAAAAAAAGAAAGGTCGGTGTTCTACCGACCTTTTTTGCGAAGTAGCGGGAAACATTGAGATATCTAACCTTTTGGAGCATTTTTACAAGTTGGTTGAGCTTTATGATTATTTTGGTGAATTGATTTTTTAATCAAGATTAGACCATAGTATTGTGGATTTCTATATTCCATCACTTCCCCGCGTAATGAGGGGAAGTGATGGATATTCTATTGTTTGTTAAAAACCACCTTACCGTAATAAACGTGTTTGCCAATAGTCATGCGATACAAATACATGCCACTTATAATCATTTCGGGTTTAAACTCGGCACTATTTAATACACCACCTTCAACCTGGCCTACGAAAATAGTCTTAACCTTGCGACCGGAGGCATCGAAAATATCGAGTAAAGCCTCGGTATTGATGGGTGTTAGGAAAGAAAAATGGGGAGATCATCAGTCCAATCATTCCTGCAACTGAGAATAAGCGAAAAATATTAAGCGCAAAATACAGATCGGAAAAATGCATCTCAAAGGCCTTGATGATGAGAAAAATTTGGGTTATTTCCAATATAAATAGTAATGCAAATAAAAGGCACAACCATTTTTTCATAAAATGCTGCTTTGAAAAAACGTTCGATACTTTTTTTCTGATCAGAAAGTTGATAAATAATCCAGCCGACCAAATGGTATAAATCAAAACTAAAATGGGGCGGCTCAGGTAAATCGCAGAAATTGAAAACAGCTGATCCAGGATAGTCGAATGGTAAGTCTGCATAAAACTTACATCTTTAACCACTTCTATAGCAGCGTCAACTTTCTCAGAAACAGGCCCAAATGTGTAAGGCAAAGCTGCCAGAAAGTAAATTGTAAATGGTAGCAGATGCCAAATATCCGTTCGTTTCAATCGAGAATTATCAGTCAAAACGCTTCGAATATACCAATACAACATGGGGCCAATCAGGTAAAGCACTGGAAAAACAATTGCAAATCCGAAAAGTAATATTTCAACTAGTAAAGCAGACTTAGAATAAAGAAGAACATATTGATAAAAACCATAAAGGCTGATTAGTAAGAAGAAGATACCAAGATAAATGGTAGATCCATTTTTTCGTGCATTGAAATACAGTAGAATTAGAGACAGGAAAAAGCCAAGTATAGATAAAAATAAAAGCATTTATTATGGTCTTAAAGCAAAATCGTCAATTTCTCATCAAATCTAAATATGAACTATCGCAAAAAAAAATATTGCTGAAATGGAAATTTAGAGATCAAAGAACAGTTTAACAATGCCCAAACACCAGCAAAATCCATCACTAAACTTGTACACTCAAATTCAAATCTTTATCAAAGAGCTCCTGATTTATCAAATTTACATCTTTTTAAGTATATAACAATCAGGATATTCAATTTTAAAAACAGATAATCTGTCTGATCTTTTATCGAACCCGTAGAATTAGCGAAAACAGTAATTTATTGTCATCATTGATGAAATCATCTATCCAATTTTCAACTGAAATACAGAATCTCAATTCCTTACCTCGCTAAATTTAGGGCATAAAAAAAGCCAGTGTAAAACACTGGCTTACGAAGTAGCGGGGGCCAGACTCGAACTGACGGCCTTTGGGTTATGAGCCCAACGAGCTACCAACTGCTCCACCCCGCAAT
>CAYRBM010000203.1:0-9247 GCA_964422425.1 uncultured Odoribacter sp. | reverse complement strand
AAGACAGCGGAATTAACCTGACAAGTCCTGTTATCATCCATCGCTGACATGATTAAGAAAAGATGAGCCAACCAAAGAAGCGTTTAAATAAGATTGAATTAGATTAAAATTTATGGTGTGCAAATGTTTAAAGATGCCTATTTTTAAACCGTAAACTGAAGTCGGGAGGTTTTAAAAGTAAAAATCAAATTAATCAGACAGACTAAACTCAATGAAAAACAAATCAACCCATCTGGTTCCTCGTGAACGACTATTATCACTCGATGCGCTTCGCGGATTTGATATGTTCTGGATTGCCGGAGGCAGCTACCTTGTCGAGGTTATTGCCAAATATTCCGTTGCAGGCTGGCTCAATCCGGTGGTTGAACAAATGGAGCACGTCCCTTGGGCCGGATTCCATTTTTACGATCTTATTTTTCCTCTATTCATGTTCATCAGTGGTGTAGCTATTCCCTTTTCGCTGGTTTCAAAACTCGAAAAGCATGTACCCAAAGCCGAGTTGGCAAAAAAAGCCATCACACGAGGTTTGATCCTGGTGTTACTTGGCTGGATTTATAATGGAGTATTTAAAAATGGATTCGAGGGACCACGGTTCGCCAGCGTTCTTGGACAGATCGGGATGGCATACACCTTTGCCGCTTTGATAACAATTTACACCAAATCAATCAAACAACGAATCTATTGGCTGACCGGAATTCTGGGTGGTGTTGCCATCCTGCAATTGCTGGTTCCGGTTCCTGGTGTTGGAGCCGGTGTTTTAACTCCTGAAGGTTGTATCAACGGCTATATCGACCGAATGCTTCTGCCCGGCCGGTTGCACGGGAAAGTGTTTGATCCGGAAGGATTGCTTTGCGTTATTTCAGCCGTCTCGGTGACTTTGATGGGATCGTTTGCAGGATATTTTCTGAGGGATAAAACTACCAATGATCAGTATAAAATAAAAATACTTTCAGCAACCGGAGCATCAGCCATAGTTCTGGCATTAATCCTGAATACATTTTATCCGTTCATTAAGGCTTGTTGGACTAGCAGTTTCAACCTTCTGACAGCAGGAATCGGATTCCTTTTGCTGACATTATTTTACTGGATCATCGACGTAAAAGGCTGGCAGAAATGGGCTTTCTTTTTCAGGGTGATCGGGATGAACTCGATTTTTATTTATCTATTCAACCGTTTTGTTGATGTGGATACCAAACTTTTGTTTGGCTGGACGGTGATATTTGGTGAAATCGAGCAGGTAATCAATGCTGCTGGTGGTATTTTTGTAGTTTGGCTATTACTTTATTATATGTACAAAAAGAATATTTTTCTTCGGGTGTAGAATAAAAACGTAAAAATATTGCGACAAAGCCGACTAAGTAAAGAGTCGGCTTTGTCGCTTTTATCAGTTATATTTTCACTCTCCACTTCGAAAAATTCTGAAATCCACGAAGAAGCTCTTCTACGTTCATTCGCTTTTTCCCTGAAAGCTGAAGCTCAGTAATTGAAAGCCAGCCATCAGAACATGCAATGTTCAGGTATTTTTTCCCGTCAGTAACCAAAGTTCCTGGTGCGGCAGGCAAACTTCGGTTATCGCAAATTGCCTGAAATAACTTTGCTGTAATTTGTTCGTTTGATTCAACATGAATCAATTCTGTCCATGCCGTCGGATAAGGAGATAAGCCGCGAATGAGATTTCTGACGGATTCAACATCTTTGGTCCAATCAATCCGACAGTCTTCTTTAAATATTTTAGGTGCTTGCTTCATCTTCTCCGAATGATTAATCAGCTGCGATTGATCAACTGGCTCTACTTCATTTAATGCCAGGGCATCCACCGTTTTTATCACTAACTCTGCCCCCAATGTCATTAATCGATCGTGCAAATCGCCAACAGTGTCGTGCTCATTGATGGCAACTTTTTCCTGGTAAATAATCTGACCAGTATCAATTTCGTGCGAAAGTAAAAATGTAGTAATTCCGGTCTCCTTTTCTCCATTGATAATCGCCCAGTTTAGCGGTGCTGCGCCCCGGTACTGCGGGAGCAAAGAGGCATGAAGATTAAATGTACCAAGTGGCGGCATTTTCCAGACTACCTCAGGCAACATTCGGAATGCAACTACTATTTGAAGATCAGCTTTCAGGCTTTCAAGTTGTACAATAAATTCGGGATTTTTAAGCCGATCGGGCTGAAGAATTTTCAACCCTTTTTGCAAGGCATATTGTTTTACGGCTGATTCACTCAACTGCCTGCCTCGTCCGGCAGGTTTATCAGGAGCTGTAATTACACCGACTACCTGATACCCGTTTTCGACAAGAGCTTGCAGACTTTCTACGGCAAAATCGGGGGTTCCCATGAATATAATTCGAACATTCTTCGGATCCATTTGATCTGTATTTTTTTCACAAAGATAAACCATGTTAATGAACCTCAAAGTCCGGCTAAAGAAAAGGAGTAAGCAATTAAAAGACTCCAAATACTGACCTGAAAATGAAGCCCTTAATCTTACATTAACAAAACAGACATTCCCCACAGGCGTTGATTTTCAGATATTTAGACAATTTAAAAGTTAAATTATCATCAAAATATTACTAAATTATTTGCAACCAACTACTTAACCAAAATTAAACCAATTGTTTGGCATAAATTTGCCCCATCAAACAATCTCAATTTAAAAACTTACATCATGAGCTTGAAAAAACAATTTTTAAAATCAAAACCTGTTTGCAAGGTTGCTTTTCGTTTGGAAGCCTCTGAAGCATCAGGAGCCAGCCAGGTTCAGTTATTGGGCGATTTCAATAATTGGGATAAATCGGCTGAGCCAATGACCGCATTAAAATCAAACGATTTCACTGCCACCATAGAGTTGGAAGCTGGTAAAGAATATCAATTCCGTTATTTGATTGATGGAAGTGTATGGAAGAATGATGCTCAGGCAGATTATTTTGTTGCCAATAGTTTTGGAGAAGAAAACAGCGTTGTTTCCACAGTGCAGTAATCTTATAATCTGAAAACGATTATATAAAAAGCCGGAACAGGGTGATAACCAGTTCTGGCTTTTTAATTTGATCTTTTTGTTGTTGGTTATTTATACTTTCCTTCCAGATCGGGCCGTAACCTTCGGTTGCCTTTTACGGCCTTGGGAGAATACGGACAATGCTTACATCCGTTTGAACAGCAATAACCCCGTTTAACCAGATAATATTCAGTCATTACTCTGTAACCCTGCGAATTGAGATAATAGTCAATTCCTTCTTCCTGTGTTTCTCCATATCCGGATTCAAACAAGTGGTCAAACATTCCCATCAGCCTGATCAGTATTTAAATTTCTGAAGAAAATGCCCCATCCGGTCACGCTTTGTTTTCAGGTAGAACTGGTTATGCTCGTTGGGTTCAATTTCTATATTGACTGTTGAAACGACCTCCAGATCATAAGCTTCAAGCCCCACCCGTTTAATCGGATTGTTAGTCATCAGCCTCATTTTCGTTATTCCCAGGCAACGCAAAATCTGTGCTCCAACACCATAGTCGCGCTCGTCGGCATCAAATCCGAGATGAATGTTGGCTTCTATCGTATCGAGCCCCTGATCCTGAAGCTTATAGGCGGCAATCTTGTTCATCAGACCTATACCCCGACCTTCCTGCATCATGTAAACAATTACCCCTTTCCCTTCCTTCTCAATATACTTCATGGCATACTCCAGCTGGTCGCCACACTCGCAACGCATTGACCCAAAAATATCGCCAGTCATACATGACGAATGTACGCGAACCAATATCGGCTCATCATGCTGCCATTCTCCTTTGATCAGTGCAATGTGCTCTACTCCGTTGGATATTTGGCGAAAAGGAATAATTTTAAAATCTCCGTACTTGGTTGGTAAATTGACAACTTCACCACATTCAATCAGGCTTTCGCTTTGCAGCCTGAAAGTTATGAGGTCTTTTATAGAAACAATTTTCAGGTTAAAACGCCTGGCAAGTGCCATCAATTCAGGAAGCCGCGACATGGTTCCATCTTCATTCATGATTTCGATGAGTACACCAGCAGGTGTCAGACCAGCCAAACGGCATAAATCAACAGCAGCCTCAGTATGTCCCGAACGACGCAAAACCCCTCTGCTCCTGGCCCTCAAGGGGAAAATATGTCCAGGTCGGCCAAGTTCTTCGGGTTTGGTAGCCGGATCAGCCAGAGCATTTAAAGTTTTGGCACGGTCACTGGCCGAAATTCCGGTTGTACATCCGTGGCCCAGCAAATCAACCGAAACTGTAAAAGGTGTTTCATGCGATGAGGTATTCTTTCCTACCATCATTTCCAACTCCAATTCCTCGCATCGCTCTTCAGTGAGGGGCGCGCAAACCAATCCGCGTCCATACATGGTCATAAAATTGACCATCTCCGGAGTCATTTTTTCGGCCGCTGCAATAAAGTCACCTTCATTCTCGCGGTCTTCATCATCAACCACAATCACCATTTCTCCGTTTCGAATGGCATCAACCGCTTCAGGTATTGTATTTAATGTAAATTCGCCCATTGTCATTACTTCTTTTCAAACATGGGGCAAAACTAACTAAAAAATATCGATTAGAAGGTAAAAAACATGGTCAGGCCCGCTTTGACTTTTCCCAGTTAACTGTTTGTTTACCTTTCAGGAACCGGATCCAACCGCGCAACGAGGCGTAATTCATAGCCGTGAAGTAATAGGGAATATACAATACTTTAAGCCTTATTTTATTGCGTTCGAAAAGCCAGCCAAACAGCGCAAGAATATACATCGCTATCTGGAAACAGAAAAAGACAGAGAAAAATCCGACCGAAGAAGCTGTGATTTCATCAAAAAAAAGTGCGAAGTTTATCGGCAACAACAGGAACAAAGCCAAGGGCGCAATGGTCCAGCGCAGTACTTTGTGCGAAAAATACTGAAAAGACAAAACTCCAAAGCGAAACGGGTTAAGAAGATTTTTAAGTCTTGTAATGGTCTGAAGTCCTCCTGCTGCAATCCGAACCTTTCGTTTCAATTCTTCCGAAACATTAACCGAAGCTGTTTCAACAGCATAGGCATCAGGAGTGTATGCAATCCGATATCCTTTTTGCGCAATACGAAGTGAAATGATAAAATCATCAAGGATAGTATCATTTTCTACAGGCTCAAACAGACTGGTGCGAATGGCAAACAACTCGCCGACAGCACCAACCGCTGAGTTAAGCTCACTGTCCATACGTTTCACCCATGATTCGAACTTCCAGTAAAGGTTTTCACCCGATCCGGCAGCATTGTCAGCCTGTCGTTCTAAAATTCGCTTTTCTCCGGCTATGCAACCCACTTTAGGATTAGCAAAAGTTTTTACAATCACACGAACCGACTCCCTGTTTAAAATGGTATTGCTGTCAGAAAAAATAACCAAAGGCGCTTTTACAAATTGCATCCCCCGATTCATGGCATGTATCTTCCCGTTTCGTTCCGCAAGATGTTGCACCTCCATTTGAGGGTATTGCTTCAATCGTTGGGGAGTTCCATCATTCGACCCATCGGTTACCCAAAGAAACTGCATTTTATTGTGCGGATAGTCGAGTTCGAGCAGGTTCTGAACCTTCTGATCAACATAATCAGCCTCATTATATGCAGTGACAAACATGCAAACCATAGGCAGTTCATCAGGGTCAGCGGTAAATGTATTCCTTCTGATTTTAAAAAGTTTCTGAAAGAAAAGAATTAACACCAGTAAAACCGCATAGCCCACAAACGTGTAAAATACGATCAGAAACAATATCCAGAATGTGACTTCCAAAATCAGATATGTTGTTTATAGAATTCAACGAGTGCACCAGCCTGTGATAGATTATCGAATTTCTCCTGAATAAATCCAATCGCATTTTTACCGATTTGGTCGGCGAGTTCACGACTGTTTATCAGGCGATTAATTGCTTCAATAAATTCTTCAGCATCGTTGGCAATCAGAATATTTGTCCCATTTTGGGTAGGAATACCTTCCGTTCCAATATCAGTAGTAACTATGGGTTTCCCGAGTGCCATTCCTTCAATAATTTTAATCCGCATTCCACTGCCTGAAAACAGAGGAACAACCATCACTGCTTTCGAATTTATAAAATCGTAAGCATCGTTGATTTCTCCGAGGTACTCCACTCCAGGCTGCTTGATCCGGCGCTCAAACCAATCAGGAGCATTTCTGCCTGCCAGGTAAAACTTTAATTGTGGATTATCGGCATGTATTTTTTCCCAGCAATGATCAAAAAACCAGATTAGCCCTTCCTGGTTGGGTGCCCAATCAAGCGCTCCTACATGAAAAAGAGAAGGAAATTCAAGTTTTCGGGCCGTTGGAACCAATGATGCAAAATCAATCCCTGTTTGTGAAGTATGCCGGGGCTTAATGTTGCCAAGCGAGTCAAGTATCTGGCCATCCCGATCGGTAATCGGAACCAGCAAATCATACGAATTCAGGTGATTCATTTCAAAACGCTTAATTCGCTTTGATAAATTCCGAAGGTATTTTGAGCGAAGACCTTCGGAAAGCTTGGCTGTACGTTCCCAAATTTCGTATTCAATATTGTGCGCCCGATAAGCTATTTTAGCTTCTGAATATTTTCTGATAACCGGAATATACGGACACAGGTAAAGTCCTTCCAACTGAATAATATCGAAGTGCTTTTCAGTCAAAAGTTTGATCAACTCCATACTGAATTCATCGGAAATGAACCGCTGAGCATTGTAGGGCATCTTCGAAAATAAAAGATTAACCGCTGCATCGATCCAGTTAATTGAGGCGGGTACCTCAACCAGACGAAAATCGGCCTTGCTACGAATGTGCGGAGGCATATCTTTTATGCGGATGTGATGTTTGGAAGTATTCATGCTCAATACCGTTACCTCATGACCAAGCATCGAGAATCCTTTCGTCATATTCATACAGGCAATGGCTCCTCCGTCTTTAGGAGGCCAGGGCACTTTGTTCATCAACTGGAGTATGCGCATGGTATATCTTTCATTTTTTTTCACGCTTCAGAAAACTAAAACTAAATAGTTTCCTGAAGAACATTTGATAACTCTCAATATTCATGATGGAGGAGTCGGTTGCAGCTTTATAGGTTAGCCAAATTCCGAGTGGAAGAAAGATGAATGAAGAAAACCACATTCCCCCGGTCATGGACCAGGCATCTTCACGCGCAAACTTTTCTCCTGTAATCATTAAAATATAGTAAGCAATAAACATTAAAATTGACACAACGACAGGCATTCCCAATCCTCCTTTTCGGATGATGGCCCCCAGAGGAGCACCTATAAAAAAGAAAATCAGGCAGGCAACCGACAGGGTAAACTTACGATGCCATTCCATGGGGTAATTGTTGACTATCTTCTTGCGGGAGTACATCTCCTCCATTTGCTGACTAATTAATTGAGCATTCCCCCTGGCATTGCTTATGGCACGCCTATACATTTCCTCTTTGCTAAATGTACTCATCGAAGCATAAAGTTTGTCAACATCAACAATTGTATCGGGCTTAATCTGCGGATCATTTCGCAGCGAATCAATCGGAACAGCCAGCCACGATATTTGCCTGTTTATATCGCTGATGTAATTGAGTGAGGTCACAAATCGCCACAACCTCAGCTTATAATCATTAAAAAGTGAATCGCCCTGAAAGGTCAGCTGATTGATATTCATCATACGTGATCCGTTTGTAAAAAGCTTCTCGTCAGTTCGCGTAAATTCAAAATCACGCATACTGATGTTTATCACCTGCTTTTGAAACGATGATCGCTGAAAAGGGAAGCGCCGTTCATCACCTTGCTTGCGCTCCCGTTCGTCTTCATAATTCTGACCATTATACAAGGTAACTGTCATAAACTTTTTATCAGGTGTGAGCTCCATCTTTCCCGAATCGGCAATGGTAACCTGTACATTTCCTTCATTTCGCGAATGATTGTAAATCATAACATCATACAGCATATTACTGTTACGCGCTTTGCGTTCAACTTTTATACTATACTTCTCCAGGTCGTTACTAAAAACCCCTTCTTTAATAACCATTTCAGGTTTTTGCTGCTTCACCGAATACAACAAGGCATAAAACTCCAGATTGGTTTTTGGAAGAATATTATTGGAAAAATAAAAGGCAATTCCGGTAAGTAAAAGTGTAACCACCAACAAAGGTTTCATTATCCTGAAAAGTGAGATCCCTGATGCCTTCATTGCCACCAGTTCGTAATTCTCACCCAGATTTCCAAAAGTCATAATTGATGCAAGAAGCATCGCCAAAGGAAAAGCTAAAGGGACCAAACCAAATGAAGCATAAACCAGCAATTCGGTAACAATATTCCAATCAAGCCCCTTTCCAACCAAATCATCAATGTATTTCCAGAGAAACTGCATCAACAGTATAAATACGCAGATGAAAAAGGTCATAAAGAAGGGACCCAAGAAACTTTTGATAATAAACTGGTGCAGACGCTTCATTCCAATTTTTTCGTATTAACCGATTACAAAACTAAAGTATTTTGAAGAAATTAAAAGTGAAAGAGGCCAGCTTATCCATTTATTTGAAAAGCGCGTTGTAACGGAAGACTATCCGAATGAAAAACCATCAGTCGGCCAAACCATATTTCGTTACCAAGTTATTGAGAAGTAAAGGAATGTTCAGGAGCCAAGTAAATGTTTGAGTTTGGTTATTTGGGTGTTCCAAAGATCGGTAGTTTCTTCAACTTCATCTTCCTCAGCAAAATCAACTACAAGCAAAGAAACATCATTTGTCAGATCATCCTGAGTAATTACAAATTCGAAGTACGATTCATCTTTATCAAAATCTTCTCCTATCCATTCAAACCGAACCATCTTGTTTTCCTTGTGAATTTTTTTCTCAGCTACCTGAGAGGTTTTTCCCCAAACAAAGGTGAACAGGTTTCCTTTAACTCTGACGTCATCAGCAAACCATTCTGTCAGGCCAGCTGCTGAACTCAATCTGTTAAAAAGTACTTTTGGTGAGCAATTAACCAGGTACTCCAAATGTATTTTTGCTTTTCCTGCCATAGGTTATTTGATTTCCTGCAATATATAAAAAACCCACGTATGATTTCCAGCTTCCTATATTTTTTAGATTTTTTTTAAGGTTCACCAGCCATCGAATAAATAAAGTACTATATTTGCAACCGCAAAATAAAACCGGACTAGTTGATGTTTGCGGGTTCTTTAATCTTATGGCGAGGTAGCTCAGCTGGTTAGAGCGCATGATTCATAATCATGAGGTCGGCG
>CAYRBM010000202.1:0-9408 GCA_964422425.1 uncultured Odoribacter sp. | reverse complement strand
TTACAAGAAAAACGATTCGTGGATTTATTGGATTATTTACAGTTTTGCAGGCATGCAATACTGTCGCATGATCCTTATTCCCAATTTGAGAACCAATAGAGGCCAGCGATGATTTGGTCATGTTTTTGGAAAAATACATGGTTAGCTGACGGGCCTGAACTACCTCGCGTTTACGTGTTTTAGCCTGAAGAGAGTCAACAGGCATGTTGAAATAGTCGCATACCACCTTGGCAATGTAATCAATTGATAATTCGCGTTTTGAATTCTTGACAAGCTTGTTTATCATCTCGCTGGCCAACTCAATGGTGATTTCCTTTTTATTTAGGGTTGACTGAGCGAGCAAAGAAACTAAAGCACCTTCAAGTTCACGAATATTATTGGTGATATGTGATGCGATATATTCCAGCACCTCTTCTGAAATAATGATACCGTCTTTGTATATCTTCCGGCGCAGAATATCCATCCGGGTTTCGAAGCTTGGCTGTTGCAAATCGGCCGTCAATCCCCATTTAAAACGCGAAAGCAAACGTTGCTCCAGTCCTTTGAGCTCAATTGGTGGTTTATCCGAGGTTAAGATTAACTGTTTACCACTCTGATGCAGATGATTAAAGATGTGAAAGAAAGTTTCCTGAGTTTTCTCTTTTCCGGCAAATTCCTGAACATCATCCAGAATTAAAACATCAATCATTTGATAGAAATTCAGAAAATCGTTTCGGTTATTGTTGCGGGTAGCTTCAGTAAATTGTGTCTGAAATTTGTTGGCATTCACGTATAAAACGACTTTGTCCGGATGCCGTTCCTTAACCTCAATGCCAATAGCATGAGCCAGGTGAGTTTTACCAAGACCTGAATTGCCATAGATCATTAATGGATTAAAAGCTGTTCCTCCCGGGTTTTGAGCTACAGCATATCCGGCACTTCGGGCAAGCCGGTTGCATTCTCCTTCAACAAAGTTTTCAAACGTATTGTCGAGTCTTAGTTGCGGATCGATTTGTATCTTTTGAATGCCGGGAATGATGAAGGGATTCTTAATCGATGGCTTTCCTTCTGTTTTCAACGGAAGGCTCATCGGCTTATTTTGAATTTTGCTGTTATTATTGGTCGGATATTTTACGGTATATGGTTGTGAGTTAGTTTGGTTGTTTCCCATAACCACAACATATTCCAGTTTGGCAGCTTGCCCAACTTCTTTTCTAAGAGTTTTTCGAAGCAGGTCAATGTACTGTTCTTCAAGGTATTCGTAAAAAAACGGGCTTGGAACCTGAATTGTTAGAACTTCATTGTCCAGATTCACCGGAACGATTGGCTCAAACCATGTCTTAAAACTGATGCTTGGAACATTGTCCCGAATAATTGACAGACAACGATCCCAAACCAAACGATGATCATTAATCATTTTGGAGCAGGATATTAAAAAATTTGACAAAATATTATATTCCCTATATTTTCCCTGAAAACAAATTTTGTGAAAAAAAATGTAGAAAAAAAATCGATTTTCACTTGACTTTTATAAAAAAAAGCTAAGTGCTTTATGACTCAGGCATTTAAAAAATGAAAAAAGTTTAATATTTTTTTAATCAGCTTAAATTACTGATAATCAACTATTTAAAATTATAAATTTCTTAAATGCTTGTTAATAAAGGAGTGTAGGCAACTAAATAATAATTTATATTATTGTTTAGTATTTAGTTTGCAAGTTTTTGAACTGCTTTTTCCAATTTTATCTTTCTTCCGTTCTTAAAAGCAACAACAGTTGCATCAGGAAAGTTAACTCTGGCTTCCTTCAATAGTTCTGAAATCTGATCAAAATTTGAGGTTTTTCCTGCCAAATAATTGTAAGTTTCGCTGACTTTCATTTCTTCTATTGGTCCAAGTCCTTTGAAGAATATTGATTCTGTTGATAATTTAGCAGGACTTGAAATCAAGTGTATTTTATAAATGATTTCATCTTTTTCATTGGGAGAGGATGGGCGTGAAGTGATGTACACGTCTTTCCCAACGTTAAAAGCAGAAAAATGAACATACCGTTTCGGATTAGTTCTAACATCCTTCAATAGTAAATCCAGGCTACCAGCCAGGTTATTCAGGTTCTGGTATAGTTGCGGATCATTAATCAGCAATCCTGCTGTGCTTTCAGTTGTGTTTAGTTTTTGCATAATTGCATTTAATCCTGCAACCGAAGTTGTGATTTCCTCAAATACAGGACTGATTTCAAGTTTTGCCAATGAATCAGTCAATGAGGAAAGATTATGGATAATATTGTTGATTTGAGTAGAATTTTGATTAAAGGTTCCACTAATACTATCCAGATTACTAACAATAGAATTGATTTTTCCACTGGTAATAATGCGATTAAGTTCCGAAGTTGATGATTCAATATTTGCAACTATCCGGCTAATGTTTGCAAAGCTTTCTGTCAGATTTTCACGTGTTTCTTTGTTGAATACGTAGGTGACAACAGTCAATGCCGAATCGAGTGAAGCAATTAGTTCTTCAGCCTTTTTCTTGAGTGGCAGTACCTGCATGCTTACCTGCTCTTTTAAGTCGCTTTCAGTTGCTCCGGGTATGGTATCATTAGGTTCATAATATTCGCCCGAATGCAGAACTTCCAGTTTTATAGATTTAGTCCCCATTATATCACTGGAAACAATTTTTGCTGTTGTCCCCCTGGCAATCTTGAAATCACCTTTAATGGATAAAGTTACGATTAGTCGTCCGGAATAATCACTTAAAAACTCAATCTCAGAAACTTGTCCAACCTGATAACCATTAATTGTTACTGTACTTGATTTTAGTAGTCCGTCAATTTTGTCATAAACCACATAATAATTGGTATTTCGATTAAGTATATCTATACCTTTCAGATAGTTTATGCCCCAAATTAATATAGTCAGACAGGCGAGTACTAAAAAACCTAATTTGGTGTATTTGGATATTCTGATCATGTTTTGAGTGTTTCTGTTTCCTCGATACAAAGCTAAACAGCATTAATCAGGAAAGCAAATTGATTTTAGTTTGCCCCCGATGTTTTTAGTGCACAGGGTTATTTGACGATGATCCGCTTCCCATCAACAAAAGAAACAAGGAATGATTGAGGAAATTTAGCTTTAATTTGTTGCCAAACAGGCGTAATTTCTGCAATTGATGATTCTTTCCCAACGAAATACCGATAATATTTATCTTCTTTTTCCCGCCTTACGCCTTTTAATCCTTTAAAATTTGCAGGAATTGGTTCAACCGGAGTCGTATTTGCTCCAATCTGAACACTGAAATAACTGTTGCTGCTTGAAACAGCATTATTTTCAGACATTACAGCTGAATTAGCCGACTCACTGTTTGGTGGTGTGGTTTTCTGCAATTCAGATTTTTTTGGAGCTTCCTCTGCTTGCTTTTCTTCCATTCTCGGAGCAGGACTCGGTTCTGGTTTGATAGTCTCAATAGTGGTTGACGCAATTTCAGGAGCATTTTTTTCAACTCTGGATTCAACCTTCTCTATTTGCTTTTGTTCACCTGCGCCAGAATTTACTTTTTCAGCTTTTGCCGGTTCTGATGCGGCCTGGCTGTTGTTAACTGTTGTCTGATTATTCTTTTGGGCTGTTGCTTCAGCCAACACAGCGGTGTTTGTTGAAGCTCCTTTGCCTTTGATTTTGCGAAAGGCTTCAAAAATTGATAATGCAATATTTCGTTGTCCCTCTTCGCTGTTAAGATAATTCGCCTCAGCCTGATTGCTTAAAAAACCTGCTTCTACCAGAACACTGGGCATAGAAGATTGCCTAAGCACCAAAAAACCAGCTTGTTTAACTCCGCGGTTCGTTGTTTGCAAGCGGTTTTTGAATTGATTTTGTATGGCATCGGCAAACAAGAGACTCTGATCCATATAGATATCCTGAACTAATTCAAACATGATGTATGATTCCGAAAGATTTGGATCAAATCCCTCGTAAGTGGTTGTATAATCATCTTCAAGGAGAATTACCGAGTTTTCTTTCTTGGCTACTTCCAGGTTTTCAGTTGAACGGTGGAGCCCCAGGACAAAGGTTTCCGTTCCTCTGGTTGCTGGTGTTCCGCAATGGTTGGCATGAAGTGAAATAAACAAATCGGCTTTGTTTTTATTGGCAATCCTTGATCGTTCAATCAATGGTACAAATACGTCGGTACTACGGGTATAAACTACTTTTATATCCGGATAGTTATCTGTAATGTGTTTGCCAAGCTTCAGCCCAATGCCCAGAACGATGTCTTTTTCGCGAATTCCTTTATTAACAGCTCCTGGATCTTTCCCGCCGTGTCCGGGATCAATAACGACAACCATTGGTTTGCTGTCCCTTGTTTCTAAATTTATGGAATATGAGTTTGCAGCAACAAAAATGCTGAAAACGATTAGCAGAAATGCCTGAGGTTGATAATACTTCGTCATAATTGGATTGTATTTCAGCACAAAAATAGAAATATTAGAATTATTTTACATTTCTTGACGCTTTGGTATAGGCCTTATTTATATTTTTGCAGACCGGACAAGATACGTCTGTTTATACTTATAAACTGTGGTTTTGATCAGAAATCTTCTTGCAAATATATTATTTTTAGTTGCCCTTTCATCCTACGGTCAGCTAAATACGGGATCTGATACAATTTCAGTATCCAACCTGTCGAACCCTACAGACTCAACCCTCATAAAATCTGCTCAGGCAGCAGGCGATTCGCTGAAAAGACCTGTTCTGGAATCTATTATTACTTATACAGCGGAAGATTCTACCATTGCTGATTTTGAAAACCAGAAGGTTTACATGTACAAGAAGGGGGTAGTTAATTACCAGAACATTGAGTTGAAAGCTGACTATATCATGCTCGATTTTGCCAAGAAGGAGGTTTATGCTGAAGGATTGCCTGATTCGACCGGTACTATTGTCGGAACTCCTGTATTTAAAATGGGTGATGAGGAATTTGAGTCTAAAACGTTGAATTATAATTTTGAAACTCAAAAGGCATATATTTCAGATGTAAAAACCACGCAAGGTGATGGTTTTGTGCATAGTGACCTGACCAAAAAAATCAGTAAAGATGAATTTATACTGGAGAAAGGAAAATATACAACCTGCGATGCCGATCATCCTCATTTTTACCTTCGAATGACCAAAGCAAAAGTTATTTCGAACAAAAAAATTATAACCGGACCAGCATACATGGTTCTCGAAGATTTTCCAATCTATTTTCCGATGATTCCGTTTGGGTATTTTCCCAACTCCACAACTTATACATCGGGTATATTGATTCCGACTTACGGAGAGGAGCAAGGTCGCGGTTTCTTCCTCAGAGAAGGTGGTTATTACTGGGCTGCCAGTGATCATTTCGATTTGGCTCTTCGTGGCGATATTTATTCGAAAGGATCGTGGGCCGCAAAATTACATACCAACTATCGGGTACGTTATCGGTTTAACGGTAGTTTCGACTTCAGTTATAACCTTAATAAATATTCGGAAGAGCCACTGCCCGATGCTAAAACCACCAAAGGTTTTAGCGTTAACTGGTCGCATTCGCAGGATGCGAAAGCCAACCCCAACCGCACGTTTTCGGCCAGTGTCAATTTGTCAACCAGCTCATTTGACAAGGAAAATGCGTACATGAATAATCGCCAGTCGGTTCAAAACTATTTACAAACACAAAAGTCGTCGAGTATTTCGTATTCAAAAAAATTCGAAAATACGCCTTTCAATATGTCGCTCAACCTCCGGCATTCGCAAAACTCAAGAGATACGACAATTTCGCTGAGTTTACCTGAGCTGACGGTGAACATGTCGAAAGTAAATCCTTTCAAACTTAAAAATCGTATTGGATCTGTAAAATGGTATGAAAAAATAAGCTTCAGCTATTCGGCAAACATTAAAAACTCTATTTCGAATGTCAAGGAAAAAGACATCCTTAATAAGTCGCTGGTTCGAGACTGGCAAAATGGTTGGCGCCACAATATCCCGATTTCGCTGCCTTCCTTCAATTTGCTTAAGTTTATCAACATGAGCCCAAGCTTTAGTTACAGCGAACGCTGGTACACCAGTTACATCACGAAACGCTACGATCCAAATGCAACTTATTTACCTCCGCGTGCCAATCATATAGTCATTGATACCGTTTATTCCTTCCGGCGAAATTATGATTACTCATACAGTCTGAGCTCGTCAACGAATATTTACGGGAATTACATCATGAAAAATCCCAACTCACGGATAAAACAGATTCGCCATAAAATAACTCCATCAATGAGTTTTAGTTATACACCCGATTTCGGACAGAAAAAGTTTGGTTTTTGGGGAACCTATGTTGACGGAAATGGTGTAGTTCAGTATTATAACCATTTTGAGCAGGGGGTTTTTGGGTCGGCCAGTCGGGGAGAAAGTGGAGCTATATCGTTTAGTTTGAGCAATAACCTCGAAGCAAAGGTGCTGGAAACAAACGACAGTATTGCTTCAAAAGACGAAAAAGCCAAGTACAAAAAGGTAAAGATCATTGATAATTTGGGAATGGCTGCTTCGTATAATATGATTGCCGATTCCTTTAAACTTAGCCCGATTTCTATCAATGCCCGAACTACCATTAAAGGTGTTAATGTTAACATGGGGGCAAATATGAACCCTTATATGGTTGATGAAAAGGGTAATGCTTACGATGAATATGTCTGGAATCATTTAAAAGGACTGAACAAGCTGGGGCGTTTAACTTCGGCCAACATGTCTTTCGGGATGAATTTCGAGTCAAAAAAAGATAAGAAGGAAGGCGGAGAAGAAGGAGGTAAAAATCAAGAAGGGGAGGAGAAAAAAAATATACCCGTTGAAGATCAGGAATACATGGAGTTCAATATTCCATGGAGTTTCAGGTTTGACTATTCGTTTTATTACAATAATAACTTCAAGCCCGACGCCAATGGAAAAACCAAAGGCACAATAAACCAGAGCTTAAATTTGGGGGGACGTTTAAGCCTGACCGATAAATGGCAAATGGACATGAATACCAACTTCGACATTCAGGCTATGAAGTTTTCATTCACTACCTTCAATGTAAGCCGAACTTTACATTGTTGGAGTATGTCGTTCAGTTTTGTTCCTTTCGGAGATCGTAAAAGTTACAGCTTTAACCTTTCGGCCAGCTCGGCCATGTTACGCGACCTGAAAATATCCAAACAAAGTTCGTGGAGGGATAATTAACCTGAAACAAAAAGGCAACTCTTGTTTGAAGAATTGCCTTTTTGCTTTAGAAGGGAAGATCATTCCCGAAATTGTCGGCTGGTTCCGGTGGAATGTCGTTGGAAGAATATTCCGGCGGATAGTTTTTGGCGCTGGCAGTTGCACTTGCATTTTCGATTTTCCAGGCATTGATGTTATGGTACCATTTCCCGTTAAAATCACGCGATTCAACTGAAAAAAATACTTCAACCTCTGCACCTTCGTGCAAATCATCGATCATCGATATTTTATCGCCAAACAAGGTGAAGCAAATTTTCTTAGGGAACTGCTCCTGGGTTTCAAGAACAAATTCCTGTTTTTTCCACTCTTTACCAACCTTACTTACTCCTGATTCCAGCTTGAGAATCTGAATTAGTGTTCCTTTTACCTGCATGCTCATTTTCGTGGCAATTTGTTTGATGTATCAAATGAAAAACACTCCTGCATTTTCATGCAAGAGTGTTTCTGTATTCAAGTTTTTGCTTATTGTTTCACAATTTCAAGTAACTCAACTTCAAAAATCAAGGCTGAATTTGGTTTGATTTCTGGTCCTGCTTCTCTTTCGCCATAAGCCAAAGCTGCAGGGATATATAATTTCCATTTTGAACCAACAGGCATCAACTGCAACGCTTCAGTCCATCCCGGAATAACGCGGTTCAATGGGAAAACAGCCGGTTCGCCACGATCAACAGAACTGTCAAAAACTTTACCTTCAATGGTTGTGCCGTGGTAGTGACATTTCACCTGATCTTCTGCTTTTGGTTTAGGACCAGTTCCGGTTTTAATAATTTCATATTGAAGACCGCTTGGCAGAGTTACCACACCCGATTTTGCTTTATTGGCAGCCAGGAATTCTTCGCCTGCTTTCAGGTTTTTACTTGCTTCAGCGCTCGAAATTTCAGTGAAAAAAGCCTGTACGGCAGCATTAGCCTGCTCTGGCTTAATCTGAACGGAATCTCCTTTTAAAGCGCGCTGAAAAGCTGCAATCAGGATGTCTTTATTAAGTTGGTCAACTCCCGGAGCATCTTTCATCTGTTGTTTGTTGCTTTCTCCAATTAATACACCCAACGCGTAACTTACAGAGTCATTTTTGCTGGTGAGTTTTACTTCACCATTCGTTCCTGAATTCTGGCATCCGGCAACTCCAACGGTTAAAACCAATGCCGATGCATAAATAAATGATCTTAATTTCATTTTCGTGATTTTTATAATAATTAAACAATTTCGAGTAGTTCAACATCAAAAATTAAGGTGGTATTCGGGCCTATCACTCCTCCGGCTCCCTGCTCTCCATAGGCAAGGTCAGAAGGAATAAACAGGCGCCATTTGGCTCCCACGGGCATCATTTGCAAGGCTTCAACCCAGCCCTGAATAACCCCGTTCACAGGGAAAACAGCTGGCTGCCTGCGTTCAACCGAGCTATCGAAAACCGTTCCATCGAGCAGTGTGCCATGATAATGACATTTCACCTGATCATCAATTCCGGGTGTTCTGCCTTGTCCTTCTTTCAGAATTTTATATTGCAAACCCGATTCAGTCTCAAAAACGCCTTCTTCGTTGATGTTTTCAGCGAGGTATTTCAATCCGTCTTCCAGATTCTGTTGCGCTTCTTCGTTGTTTTGACTTGCCATAAAGTCCTGAAGTACCTGATTGGCTCTGTCGGCCGAAATTCGTGGTTCGCCACCCGAAAAGGTATCTGCAATTCCGGCAAGGAAGTGATCGGGATCAATATTTTTTACTCCGGATTGTATAAGGTTGGATGAAATAGTAAGGCCCAGTGCATAGGAAAACTCTTCCAATTGGCCTTTGAATTGATTATCAGACATTACTTTGCTTTGAATTTGAGGTTACGAATATAGGTTAATTTTTATTACTACCGAAGGACTCAAATTTTCTTTTTGCCACGTAAAATTTCTTTTTTCCCGGCAGGTCCCGAAATGCGTTCCATTTCAAATCCCGCAGAAATCATAGCTCTTCTGACTGTTCCTTTGGCGCAATAGGTTACCCAAATGCCGCCTTTTCTGGTCGTTTGGGCAACCTCGTAAAGCAACTGATCACTCCACAATTCGGGCTGTTTGCTTGGGGCAAAAGCATCATAGTAAACAAGGTCAATAGGCGGGAGACTTTTCAGATCAAAAGTCAGCAAATCGGCTTCGATTTTTAGCAGTGTAAACCCAGGGGCTATTTCAACTTT
>CAYRBM010000201.1:0-9442 GCA_964422425.1 uncultured Odoribacter sp. | reverse complement strand
CACCGGTTCCCATTTCGGCAACCTTACCCTGATGCAGAACGATACCCCCAATTAACTGAACATCGTAATGAACCATGTCCCAGGTAATCTGATTTCCTCCTGCCATCCATTTATTAAACCAAACAGCGTTTTCACCTTCAATTTGCACACTGTTGCGCACAGCAGCCAAATCGCGGTCAAAATCACTGGCTTTCACAATTACACGCTCATTATCTGTGAAGAGTTTTGCAGTAGCCTTCACTACAGAAAAAGCCGCCGGAAGAATTTCATTTAAGACTTCTTCAATCTTATCATCAATCTTTTCTTCAAGCTTGTCTATTTCCTGATATATTTTTTCACTTTCCTGAATATCAACCGTCTCAACCAACTCTTTTAATTCATTGATGCGACCTTCTTCAGGTTTTATCCGTTCCTGAATAATTGATTTCAGTCGCGCAGATTCAGCCCTCAATTCGTTTGAAGAGAAGCCTTTTATTCTTTCGTATTCAAGTTTGATTTGTTCAAGAATTGGCTTGAGTTCAGCCATATCTTTATCGGCTTTGTTACCTAGAAATTTGCCGAGAATTTTGTTTATAAATGCCATTATGAGGTTATTAAATGTTCATTTTTTTGAAGTCACAAATGTAATTATAATGTTTAAAACCTGACTTGCTTTTTACGATTATCATGCCACTTCAATCAGTATGCAAAGTTCGGCCAGAATTACCTGTTTGGAAAGCTTTTACTGTCATTTCAACACCTGAAACAGAGTTAAAGCAGCATCTTTCTGTCAAAACAGGCATAGTAAACTTTATTAAATCAACAGATGATTTACCTTTACGTTCAAAAAAATTGAAATCATGAACGACTTTTTCAACCGCTGTTTCGTTTGTCAAAAGGAGCTTGATCCGGCATTAGCCAAGCGAAACCGCCAGCTAAATTTGCCGGTTTGCGATGACTGCGAAGGGACTGAAAGCGAAAAAAAAGCAGTGGAGGAGCTGAATGAAGGACTAGCCGAAGGATTCGTTTGTGGCTGCATATAATCAAACAGAGCTGCCGGGATGTCCGACAGCTCTGTTTGATTACCAAAATTTAGAGATTTAGTAAATTAAATGCTTATAACCATCGTTTAGCAAATCGGGCAGATAGCTGGCAATCAGCTCAAGCGCGTAATCATCAGCAACTGGTTCGGGAGAAATGATCCGCTGGTATTTTAGTTGTTCTTTATTTAAAACCGACGATGAAATGGCTACCGGAACCAGACAGTCCGATTTGTCAAGACACTTGACACCAAACCCTTCCTTACCTGATACATACACCACTTCGAAAAACTCAGACCTAACCACGAACTCCTTAGCCGAACCATTTTTAGTAAGGGTTATAGTCACCGGATTTTCCTGCTGAGAATAGGCAACTGTCCAAACTTTTTCAATGTTTTTACCCAAATATAAATTTTCAACGGGTTTGATTTCAAATGCACTGTTTTTGGTTGTGGTTGCAATCGAGGTGGAAGCGACAAGCAATAAAGCTACAGCAAAAGTGTTTCTGAATAAATTGTTTTTCATGGCTTTGAGTTTTTAATGTTTAACTTGTTTTTGTTTTCTGTTATGGTTTTCCTTAAAACTGATTTCTGAATGCTGCTCAACTTTTGTTTCTGTTTTCTGATTACAAGACGCTTTAATTTTTGAATTGTTACAAGCCAATCAACACTTTAACTAAATTTTAGTAGTTTTCGCCAAATTTTAAGCTATCCTTAACACTCCAGAGATGAATCTTGATCAAATCATAACCAACAGATTTTCAGTGCGATCATTCCTTGCAAAGCCAGTTGAACATGCCGCAATTGGAAAAATTCTTGAAATTGCACGAATGGCACCATCGGCTGTAAATTATCAGCCATGGTGTTTTGTAGTGGTTACCCAACCTGAAAGTCTGGCGGCATTGCACGAAGCGTATCCCCGCAACTGGTTTCGTGAGGCACCAGCCTGCATCGTGGTTTGTGCCGATCACGCTCAGTCGTGGAAAAGAAAAAGCGACGGAAAAGATTTTGCAGATGTGGATGTTGCTATTGTTACCGACCACATCATATTAAAAGCCACAGAACTTGGGCTTGGTACTTGCTGGGTCTGTAATTTTGATCCCACAATGGCGCGGCAAAAGCTAAATCTTCCCGATCAAATTGAACCTCTGGTATTCATCCCCATGGGTTATACCCTGGAACAGTGCCCTGAAAAATCAAGAAAATCAGTGGAGAGTTTGGTTCACTGGGAGAGATATACGAACCTTATCCGAAGTTAAGCCAGAAATCAAAAATCCAGCAGTTCCGTAAAAAAACAGGCCATGGCAAAATTTAAAATTGAAATAATTTATTTTTACTAACATAAAATCAGGAGTTATGAAAAGAGCTTTATTTATTGCCATTCTGGCCACATTGTACATGTATTCGGCACAGGCACAAAAGAATTCTAAGCCGATTATCTCATCTGTCAATTTCACAACTCCAAATAATTTATGGGAAGCTGTCGGACATGGAATTCTTAATTTTCAGGCCGATGTGATGTATATCTACGGAAAACTCTATGTGACCCCGCTAATGCCCGATAGTGCAAACCATAAACTTCCGACACTTACCGATGCATATCTTTACCCTCTTTTTAACCAATTCAAAAAAAATAATGGTGAAATCATTCCGGGATACACGGACGACATTTTTCTGATTCTGAACTTCACTGCCCAACCCATTCAGGCATATAAACAACTGGCTTCCGATATGCGTCCTTTTGCCGATATGCTCACTTACCTTGCTGAAGGGAAAAAACATCAGGGGAAACTTCGGATTTTGATAAAAGATAAGGTTCAGCTGGAGAAAATAAACAGTATTAAAGCAAGTTTTCTGGGATTAGCAGGAACGCCTGATGATTTGGACAAAAACATTGATCCGGAAGTTATGCCGCTCATCGAGGTTGATTTCAATAAACTAACCGATTGGAAAGGGACCGGAAACATTCCGTTTGCCGATTTTACCAAAATAAAAGATTTGGTGGCCAAAGCTCATGCCCAGAAAAAAAAGATCAGTTTTATCAATTGCCCATCACATAAGACTGTGGCCGATTTGATCTTAAGTTCGAAAGCTGACTTTATAAATACCACGGAAGCTTTTCGAATGGCAGAATATTTCAGTGCTATGAAATAATCAACGAAGAGCCCAAAACTTACCCTATTTTATTCATTGACAGTCCAAAATATTTTCTTTGGAACGCAACCTAACAGATTGAAAATCATCTTCAACCAGTAAAGTTCTCCTTAAAAATTTAATCCATGAAAAAGCTCTGTTTTATTTTAATTTTTGCGCTGGCATTTTTAGGTTCCTGTAGTGAGTTGGAACTAAAAGTTGATGTTCCGAATTGTATTGAAAAGAAAATAAGAAATCTAAAGCAATATGGCGTTCAAAATCCGCCAGCCAAAGTTTGGCAATGGAAGGTTGATGGAAAAACATATTACTACATCACTTCTGACTGCTGCGATCAGTACCACTACCTGTATGACGACGATTGTAACATTGTTTGTGCTCCCTACGGAGGCATTACCGGAACTGGAGATGGGAAATGCCCTGAATTTAAAGGCGAAATTGAAAAAACTCTGGTTTGGGAAGATACCCGGAAACAATAGGTAAATGGGTATAACAATTAAACCCTTCAGATTTAATTGTTTACCTTTAGCCTGTCTGCATTTTTCCCGATGATAATCAAGGCAGGCATTGGGGGTTGGTGATCTTTCAGAAATTGAGTGACATCAGCTAATGTAGTTTCATACACAACTTCTCCCGGTTGTGAAACTTTACTTAAAATCTGCACTTTTACTTCCTGTTCAATGTCGTTCTGCAACAACCGCTGCGACAAATGAACAAGTTTATTCAAGCCCATGAAAAAGATAATCGGCGATCCCGATTTCAGCACGGAAACAAACGAAGCGAGATCACAAAAATCGCCATCACAATAATGTCCGGTTCCGAACAAAACCATGCTGTTTTTACCGCGCTCGGTCAACGGAATTCCATGCAGAGCAGCCGCACCAAGCGCTGAAGTCACTCCGGGAATTACCTCGTAATTAAGCTGATTATCGATGCAAAATCGTATTTCCTCGGCTCCGCGGCCAAAAATCATCGGATCACCCGATTTTAAGCGAACTATCCTTTTCCCCTCATGAGCCAGCTTGATAATCAACTGATTGATTCCTTCCTGCCGGTCAATCTGATCCTGACCATCCAGGTATATTTTCCCAACATAAATGCGCTCGGCATCAGGCTGTGCCAGATTCAGAATCTCGTCGCTGACAAGGGCATCGTGCAAAATATAATCGGCTTCCTGAATGCGTTTCAGTGCTTTCAAGGTAAGCAGTTCCGGGTCGCCAGGCCCGGCACCAACGATTGAAATGCGTGAACTCATAAACTTAGTAATTGATTTTTCGCCAAACCGACTACAAACTATTTAAATAATCCATGGGGCTTGGATAAATAAATTGGTAGTTCAACAAACTGATTAGTTTACTGCTGTCAACCATCTTGGTATAAACAGGTTCGTCAGCTACCGGAGGTTTGGGTAATCCCGATATTTGGGCTGCCAGACCATAAAAATCCTTTTTCATTGGGTGCTCCGGACTGCAGGCATTCAACGTTTCGCCCCAAACATACTGATCAACAATTTCCGAAATAATTCCGATGCAATCGTCCTGATGAATCAGGTTTACAGGCGTATTGGGAATGACCTGAACAGCTTTTCGCAGAAAGCGGGCCGGGTTACGATCGGCTCCGATTAATCCCCCAAAGCGCACAATCGTTGTTCTGAATTCAGCTTGATTTTGAAGCAAGTTTTCGGCTATAATCAGGGCTTTACCACTTTCCTTATCCGGAATGACCAAATCATTTTCGCGAGCCACGGCAATACTTTCAGGATAAACGGAAGTGGATGAAATGAAAATGACCTTCCCGATTTTCGCCTTCTTTATTTCAGGAATAAGCTGGTTAATTTGCGCCGGAAAAATTCGCTCAATTTCAGCAATTCGTTTTGGAGGTAATGAAATTACCAGTACATCGCAGTTGAAAAAATCAGAATCATCCAGCACAAGACTATCCTGGTTCAGAAGAAGCCGAAATGGCGAAATGCCCCAAATTCTCAGCGCATCAAGTTTTTCCGGAGAGGTTACCGAACCTTTCACCGAAAATCCTTTAGTCAAAAAATGACGGGCTAACGGAACTCCAAGCCAACCACATCCTAATATGGAAATTGATTTAGTCTGCATCGTATTTATTTGTTATTTTCCTCCATCCAGCGGGCAATAGCATGTTGAACAAACGAAAGTTCCTCGTGTTCGGGCGAAAGATAGACTTTATTGTCGAAAACACGCCAGGCTGCCCGTGCCGTTGAATTTTCGTTGGCCAGAATGAGTGAAGCCGGATGCGGAAAATTGCCTGAAGCCTTGAAGTTATCAATTCCTGATGGGCTGAAAAACAGGTAGGCATCGAAAATTCCGCTGACAAATTTCTCAATGGGAGTATTTTTATACACTTCAACGGCTGAATATGGAAGGGAGAAATTAGCCAAAATAGCCCCTATTTCGCTGTGAAGTTTGTCGCCATGTAAAAAAAGAATTGTCTCTCCCTGATTCTGGCTAATTACTTTTTCAACCAGGCCGGAGGTACTTGAATACGAAGAAGTAAAAACCGGAAGTTGAAGCTGGCTTAGAATTTCGGCTTGTCTGTCGGACCAGCAATATAACCGGTCGGTAGAAGTTAAGCCTACCTGCTCGCGAAAACGAATCAGCCAGTGCGCCGCATAGATACTGGTTATCATCCATTGTTTGCGCTTACCTGCTTTCGATTCGAAAAACGAAAGCTGTGGTTTTTTATACTCAATTCTAAAAAATGGTTGTTCAATGTACTGAATTTGCTGCTTCTGCAGCCATTGCCGTGTGACCTGCGACAATTTTTCGCCGATAAAAAATACTGGAGTTTTCATTTTTATTTTCCTTTGGTTGTGTTTGAACTTAAATTTCCTCAATGCCTGAAATCGCTTCCTTTAAGAATTTCCGGCACATATTTTCTGCGAATCACAAAATCGCCAAAATGCTCTTCCTGAATTCGATTTTGCGCATAATCGGCAATTATTGGTTCCAGCTCTGCCAGAATTTCTTGCTCATTCAGGGTTTCTTTGTAAAGGGCATTCAATCGGGTTCCGTTGAAATTTCCGCCCAGATAGAGGTTATAGTGCCCTTCGGATTTACCGATAAAGCCGATTTCGGCAAGATATGGACGACCACACCCGTTGGGGCATCCGGTCATTCGAATCACAATTTCTTCTTTGAACAAACCATGCTGTTCTAATACCGCTTCAATTTTACCTATTAAGGTTGGCAAATATCGTTCGGCTTCGGCAAACGCCAACCCACAAGTATTGAGAGCGACACAGGCAATCGAATTCTGCCTAAGACCTGAAATTTCACCCGGCAAAACGCCATGTTGCTTTAGTGTTTCTATAACTTTCCTTTTCACACTGGCTGACACATTTGCAATAATCAGGTTCTGATTTCCGGTCAGGATAAATTGGCCATCGGAAAGTTTGGCAACTTCACGAAGCGCCGATTTCAGCCGAAAATCGTCCCGGTCAGCAACACGACCACCTTCAACAAACAAAGTCAGACTCCACTTCGAGTTGATTCCCTGTTTCCAGCCCAGGCGGTCGCCGTTTCGGGTGAAACTGTAAGGAGGCGCATCTTCAAGCTGATATCCCAAATATTTGTGCAATTCTTCTTTAAACCAGTCGAGCCCTCGATCATCAATGGTATATTTCAGACGTGAGCGTTTGCGGTTTTGCCGGTTCCCGTTATCACGCTGCACTAAAAGCACTTTTTCGGCTACTTCAACAACCTGTTCCGGCCTGCAAAAACCAATGACATCAGCCAGGCGCGGATAAGTTTCGGGCATTCCGAAAGTTGAACCAAAACCTCCGCCAACGACCACGTTGTAACCCACAATCCGGTTTTCGTCAACGATAGCAATGAATCCAAGGTCTTGCGAAAAAACATCGGAATCGTTGTAGGGCGGAATTACCACTGCGATTTTGAATTTGCGAGGTAAATAACGGTCTCCGTAAAGTGGTTCCACATCTTTTTTGCTGTCGGCTACCAGCTTTTTATCGAGCCATATTTCGTGATAAGCAGTGGTTGAGGGCAGCAAATGTTCGCTGATTTGCCGGGCTGTTTCACTTACTTCGGCATGAAGCGCCGATTCGGCCGGATTTGGATGGCTCATCACATTTCGATTAACGTCACCACATGCAGCAATGGTATCGAGCAAGACAGAATTGATCCCCTGAATGGTTCTTTTCAGGTTTGTTTTAATAACGCCATGCAACTGAAATGCCTGACGGGTAGTCAGTTTCAGGGTATGGTTGGCATATTGGTCAGATAAAGCATCCATCTGAAGCCATTGTTCGGGAGTAACAATACCTCCGGGAATACGGACACGAATCAGGAATGAATAGGCCGGCTCCAGCTTTTGCCGTTTACGTTCTTTTTCCAAATCGCGGTCGGATTGCTGATACATACCGTGAAATTTGGAAATTTGAGTGTCGGCAAAAGCAATCGCACCAGTGACCGGATCGGCCAGACTTTCAGCCAAAGTACCACGGAGGTAATTACTCTCATATTTGATGCGTTCCACTTCCGAAAGTTCGCTCCAATTAATTGTATCGCTCATGAGAATTCTAAATTTTGAATTGATAAATTTTAAATAAGCATCTGAAAAACAGCATTAAACTATTTCTTCATCTCAATACACATCGGTTTGAAACCGTTTTTCTTTTTTCAATGTTTTAAGGTATTCCTGTGCTTTTTCCTCACTCAAGCCACCCTGAGCTTCGAAAATCCGAAGCAGTGTTGATTGAACATCACGAGCCATTTGTTTCATGTCGCCACACAGGTAAATACTGGCCCCGTTTGATAACCAATCGTAAACTTCTTTCTGACGCTCCAAAAGACGGTGTTGCACGTAAACTTTTTCGTCCTGATCCCGCGAGAAAGCCACATCTATCTTTTCCAGATAACCATCCTTCAGCAGTTTTTGCCATTCGAGCTGATACAAGAAATCGGAATTGAAACGACGTTCGCCAAAGAACAGCCAGCTTTTGCCTTTCAGATCGTTGGCTTCGCGATGCTGAAGGAAAGCCCGGTAAGGTGCAACACCTGTTCCGGCTCCAATCAATATTACCGGGGTTTCCTCATTTTCCGGAAGTTTAAATGCCGGATTTTTCTCGATAAAAACTGAAACCTGAGAATCAACTTCAATCCGGTCAGCCAGATAAGTTGAACATGCACCTGCACGGAAACGTCCTTTGCGGGAATACCTTACTGTTGCAACAGTGAGGTGAACTTCGTCGCCAACAGCCGACTGGCTCGACGAGATGGAATAGAGACGCGGAGTAAAGTTTCTCAATGTCTCGGCTAGTTCCTGCGCTGTAAAGGTATAAGGATAATCTTCCAGCAAATCCAGTACATCGTGACCATAGAGGTACTGATCAAACTCTACCTCCTTTTCAATTAGCTTCAAAAGATCGGTATTCTCTGATATCTTTTGATAATTCTGAATCACATCCCTGTTTAAAACGGTAAGCTCCAGTCTGTCAGACAAGGCTTCCTTCAGGAAAAATTCACCATCTTTCAATTTAACTGTATCCGTTGCATTGAGTCCGGTCTTTTGCAAAACGGCATCGACCAAAGCAGGTGGATTATTGGCCCATATTCCCACAGAATCGCCAGGTTCATAAGTCAAACCCGAACCTTCAAGCGACAATTCGATGTGATAAACTTCCTTATCAGAGCCTCGTCCAGTAATTTTTACTTTGTCAATAACTGTTGCTTTAAAGGGATTTTTACGCGACCAGTTTGTTGAAACATTTCGTTTTGGCTGCAAACCAACCTGATTTTCGGATACAGGGTTCCCGGAAAATACTTCGGAAAACTTTTCAATCCATGCCTCAACATCTTCCTCAAAATCAACATCAAGTTTTAATACAGGAAGTATGGCCTTTGCGCCAAGCCGGTTTAAAGCTTCATCGATATCAGTTCCGGTTTTACAGAACAGCTTATAACTTTTATCTCCCAGAGCAACAACGGCATAATTCAGATCAGGCAATTTGGGCGCCCGCTTGCCTGTAATAAACTGATGAAAATCTTCGGCCATTGCAGGAGGTTCACCTTCGCCATGCGTGCTGACAATGAAAACCAGATTTGTTTCGGTAGTCATTTGCCGGGTTTTATAGTCATCAAGACTGATAATTTGCGCATCAACTCCGTGCTTTTTCAAATTCCCACCCAGCTGGCCGGCAATTTGTTTACTGCGTCCGGTGTGTGTTCCATACAAAATCTTCAGATTTTTAATAGAAGTGTTTGGAGATGCTGATGATGGTAG
>CAYRBM010000200.1:0-9453 GCA_964422425.1 uncultured Odoribacter sp. | reverse complement strand
ATGAGTTTAGTTGGTTTTTTCATGGATATTAGAATTAGAAAACTATTCTTTTTTTGTTCAGATAGCGTGTTCTTAACTATCGGTAGCCTGATTATTGTTGGTTATACTTTACTTTCGGGGCGATACTTTGCTCCAATTAAATGATGATTCTAAATTAAACAAGGTTCTCGTTTGATCCTTCTGAATTTTATTTTTTTTAGGTAAAAGTCAGAAACCCTTCTAATCAGGCAACATCCTGATAATATGCTGGTTTGGCAAAACCTTCCAACTATCTATATAAAATACTTAAACAATAGGTTTCAGGAATCTTGAAAAAGAATCCTGAAACCTATCTGAAATCTGTACTACTTAGTAATTATGATCGTCCAGTCGTGGGTGGTGCCATCGGCAGAATATACCCGGTATTTAAATGAGGCTGCAGATAAATCATTAATAATTCCAGCCACAGGTGCGCCATCCAAAGGTTCAACCTTTGTTCCATAATGGTATATCAGTAAGCCAATACCAGTATAGGTTTCGGTTGCTTTTAGTTTTACAGTCACGGTAAAGTTCGTGTTATCAACTACCGCAGTTCCTGTCGAAACTGTAATCTGACGGGTACCTGTTACGGTTGTTTCGTCCACATAATACTCTTCCAGCTTATTTCCATCTTTAGTTTCCAGTTTGAACAATTGGACGTTCGTGATAAATGCCTGATCGCCCCATTGAGCCATATCCATTTCAATGCGTGGCTCACAGGAATACAGTGATGCCAAAAGCAAGAAAATGAATCCGAATTTTAGTTTTATATTTTTCATTCTGTAATAAATTTAAGTTTAACAAACCAGATTAAAACCATCCGGGGTTTTGCACTAAGGTTACACCACCTTTTGTCTCATAAAAATCGATTTCCTTTTTTGGAATTGCCTGTAAGTAATCCCGACCCGGGTCGATGTAGTAACCTCTTCCTGTTGCAGAAAAATCTGCATTTTTCCATAGCGGATTAATATATTCACCTGTTACACCAATGTTTGTTCCAAGTTTTAATTTAAGTCCGGCCAATTGGCTTTGCGCATAACCGGCAGCAAGTACCCGTGCATCGTTATTCCAGAAATCCTCGAATTCTTTGTAATATGCACCTACCGGCTTGTAACCATTCACTACATTTTCATAAATAGCCCAGCGTTTCAGGTCAGTTCTTCTGTAATTTTCCAAAATAAGTTCAACGCGGCGTTCACGGCGTATCTCATTCAAAATATTTGCTGCTGTTGGGTCGTATCCTTCGGAAACTGAATAGGTTACACTCCATGCATTGGCTTCCGCCATGTTAAGAGGCACCATTCCAACACGGCCGCGAATCACATTAATCGTTTTATCTATATCTGATTGAGTTATAGTTCCCAAAATGGCTTTGGCCTCGGCATAATTCAACAAAGCTTCGGCGTAACGGAGCATGATTTCATCCTGATTATCGCCCCATTTATCAACATAATGATTTCGCATGCCTTTAAATATATTGTATCCACCACGGCCGGTATAGGTATTCAGTAAATCCATGTATGGACCTCTGCTAATGTTTTCAGGTGCGACAGGCATAAACTGAGCCATATAATCAACAAAATTTCCTCTGGCCGGAGAGTATAGGGTTTGGTTCATACGAGGGTCTCTGGCTGCAATCAGGCTGGCCATGCTCTTGTAATCATATGTTTTGGTCGAAATACCTTCAGGTTTTCCATCGGCCATTAAGTAATTGTACACAGCACTTTTGGTCAAGCCACCGCCATATGACGAGCCACCTCCTGCATGATTGCCTGAAACACTTAAAAGAACATCCAGATGTTTGTATAAAAATACGCCATCAACAGTGCTATAGTCGATGCGATTAAACAAGTCGTAATATTCAAATCCGGCTCTGCCTTTATAGATTTTTGTACCTTGTTTTGCAATCAGCATATCTCCCGCGCTTACGGCATGGTTCAAATAATTTTTACCATCCATTCCACTCACTTTGAAAGCTGTATTTTTGCGGCCGTGGTAAAATTCCCAACTGCCTTCATAAAGTCCAACCCTGATTTTTACTGCTAATGCACTTTCTTTGTTTATGCGTGGAGCAGTTGCAAATCCTTGGTTTTTCCAATTCATTAAAACGATGGCTGAGTCCAGATCCTGAATGATTTTGGAGGCAATAAAATCGCGGCTGTCTCTGGTTTTAAACAATTCCTCACTATCGGTTGCAAGCACTTTGTCGATATACGGAACTCCTCCAAAAGTCTGAAGTAGTGTAAAATAGTGCCATGCCCTGATGAAAAAAGCCTCACCAATGTATTGGTTAGCTTCAGCATCACGGGTAATAAGTTTGCCTTTACTTGCCAATACATAATTTACTTTTCTGATATTGGAATAAGTATTATTCCAAATACTATTTGTTTCGTTTGCCACTCCACTATTAGAATGTTGCATTTCAGAGTTGCCCGGGCTTGATGAGAGAAAATTATCTGTTCCATTTTCTAGTGCCCCGGGTATATTGATGTCTGATAATACACCATTGTACAAGCCATTGACATAAGTTTTAAAATCGCTGGCTTTTGTAAAAAATGTGGCATCGCTCATGGCATCTTCCGGATACCTGTCCAGAAAATCCTTTTCACAGGCTGTTATTGAAAATAATAAAGCTGTAATTACTATTGCATATCTTATTTTTAGTTTCATTTTATTCATTTTTTAAAGATTAGATACCCAATTTTAAGCCCAAAGAAAAAATACGCGAAGGTGGATAAGTATTCAACCTATTTTGTTCCACTTGAATTGGGTCGTATTCTTTCGACCATGATTTATAGTAAATCATACCCAGATTCTCTCCACTGATATTTAGAGAAAGACTGCGAAGTTTAAGTTTTGAAACCAATGCTGTAGGTACCTTATAACTTAAATTGATATTTTTAATCCTTAAATGCGCCAGATTTGTGGCATACTGGTCGTTTGAAAACCTTTCATATATTTGGTTCTCATTTAAAAAATAAGCTCGCGGGAAGAAGGCATTCTGATTATTCAGACTCCAATAACCCCTGTCGAAGTTTTCCTGTGTGGTATAGTTCCTGTCGCCAAGATAAAACTTGCTGGTTGTATATACAGTTTGTTTGCCCACCCCATCAAATAATGCAGAAATTGTAAGACCCTTCCAACTGGCATTTAATGCGATATTGTATTTGTAGCGAGGATAATCGTATCCCAAAAGCTTACGGTCGCCTTGAGCAAACCAATAATTTCCTTGTCCATTGTCGACCAAGCCATCACCGTTGGTATCCGCCATCAGCAAATCACCTGGGTAATACCAGCCAGATCTCCACAGTGGATTGGTTTGGAGGGTTTCAATATTTTTTGCAATTCCAAGGCTTGTCCAGCCATACACTTCGCCAAATACCTGACCAGGAGTCCAGCCTGAGCGGGTACCTGTTTCATTGCTTACATATTCCACCACATAACCGATATAATCGGATACCCCGGCACGAATGCTGTAAGTTACAGGAGAACCTTTCAGATTAAAGGACTTATCGCTCCAGCTTACCGACATTTCCCATCCACGTGTCTCAGATACTGCATTGTTTCGTTGTGGAGCTGCGGTTCCCAATACTTCTGAATATTGCTCTGCCGGTCCCTGCTGGTCGAATACGGTTCTTTGGAACCAGTCGTATTCTACTTTCAACCGGTTTTTAAGAGCTGCAGCTTCAAAGCCAAAACCGATGGTACGTGGTTTGGTCCAGGTAAGATCATCGGAAATAATACCAGGCATCGTTACATAAGGCAACCTGCCTCCATCCAAAATAACCGGAGTTTGGCTGGCGGTGCCCATGGTTGGCAAATAGGCATAATTATCACCGGTATTGTTCCCCAGTTTACCCCAAGAACCTTTGATCTTAAACATGCTGATTGATTCTTTCAGCGGCCAGAAATTTTCACGGGCTACGTTGTAACCTGCAGATACCGATGGGAAAAATGCCCAGCGAGTATCGGGCGAATATTTGGATGAAGCATCGTATCGTGTATTGATATCCAACAAATAGGTTTCCCGGTAATTATAACTTAACCTGCCAAAATAGCCCTGGGTTGACCAGGCATAAATCGCGTCGGAGGCAACCGGGCTGGAACCGTAGCTTGTACTTAATGAAGGAATTGTTTGTGTATAGAATAATGAATTGTAACCGGTAAGGCTGTTGAATTTGTTCAATTCCTCGTTATACCCGGCCAACACCGTGATATCATGTTTGTTTACCAAAAGATTATAAGTGGCTACCAGGTTAGCACTGTGGTAATACTTATTGCTCGATTTTTCAGTGATCTTATCAAGTGGTGGGCTACGGCGACTAGGTTTTGGTGTTCCATCGGCATCCCAGCTTCCAAAAACCAATTCAACATTGTTATCAAACTCGTGTAAAGTGTTCCAGCTGTAATCTCCTTTGATGCTAAGGCCTTTAAGTGGTTTGAATTCAAACTGGCCTGTTAACCATAAATCGTCGGTAATGTTGTTGTATGAGCCAGATAGACCGTCGAGGTTTGGCACAATGGAGAATTCATTGGGTGAACCATTGTCATCATAATCAGGTAAGGTATTGAAAAAACCTGCGTTACCAAACAATTGCGAATCGCTTTGTCCGGAATTAAAAATTGTTGGCCGTTGTGATTGTTGTCTCCCGTATTTCGAGCTGATTCCCACATTTAACCAATCAGTAATTTCAGTATTTACCTTCATCAAAGCGGAATATCTTTTTAACCAGTCAAAGTCACTATCATAAATCCCTTTGTTCCCAACATATCCAATACTGGCATAATAGGTCGTTTTTTCACTTCCCCCGTTTATGCTGGCATTGTATTTCTGGTTAAAAACATTTTCACGAAATGAATTTGCGAAATGGTCGTTATTGGCATTGTAGTCATAAACGCCGCCATATTTTCCACTAGGCAAAATTATATTGGTAGTTGTGATTTCACCGGCCACATATTGCTTCATACGTTCAATTGCTGCATCAGTCCAAAGCGGTGAACTCAAAGAATTATAGTTTCGTCTATTACTCATCGTAGCAGCTTCGTAACTAACCACAGTTGATGGAATACCTATTGGTTGGTTTACCATAAAATCTGATGTGAAATCAATCTGCATTTGTTTGCCTTTTTTACCCGACTTAGTAGTAATCAAGACCACTCCATTTGGCGCACGAGAACCATAAATAGCAGATGCTGCAGCGTCTTTCAACACCGAAATACTTTCAATATCGTTAGCATTTACCAAATCGATATCCTGAGGAACTCCATCAACAAGTATTAAAGGTGAACCATTAGAGTTAAATCCTGTAAACCCACGGATATTTAAACTTGACTCTGCATTTGGAGCACCCGAATTAGTTTTAATGTTTAGGCCGGGAACCGAGGCCGAAAGCATTTCGGTTACCGACTTAACAGGCCGGTTCTCAAGCTCTTTGGTGTCGACCATTTGAACCGCTGAAGTTAAGTTGACTTTCTTCTGCGTTCCGTAACCGATTACGACCACTTCCTCAACACCAATCGTTTCCTCTTCCAGAACAACATTGATCGTGGTTTTTCCGGAAATGGCTATTTCCTTTGTTTTCATTCCCACAAATGAGAATTGCAAAGTAGCATTAGGAGGAATATTTGAAATGGAATAAATCCCGTTTCCATCAGAAATTGTTCCATTTGTAGTGCCTTTTACAACGACGGTTACGCCTGGAAGCGGGGCGCCGGACGAGTCTGTTACTTTCCCTGAAACCAGATTTTGCTGCTGGATACCTGTTGATGTACTAAAGAAATCTGCTTCAGGAGTGGATAATACGATTTGCCTTCCTTTCACTACATAATGAACATTAGTACCGGCAAACATCTGGTCAAGTATCTTTTCAACTGTACTTCCACGAACCTCTATGTTCACTTTCCGGTTTACATCAATAATTTTTTCTGAGTAGAGAAAGAAAAATTCACTTTGGTTTTCAATGGCCCCCAAAACTTCCCGAACAGTTGAATTTTTTTGATCCAATGAAAGTTTAGTCGTTTGCGAATATAAGTCGGATGCCATTGCCCCCAAAAATGAAAATAGAATAATACATAGCGTTAGTTTCATTTTTAATAAGATTTTGTTCGCGCCGGGTAATAATATCCCCGGAGCATGATCCCATACTTTTTTTTTCATACTTTTGTTTTGAAGTGGTTTATAATTTGTCAAATTTCATTTTGACTTTTTTTGAATCTCATGCAGGAAGATGGTCGCACATTTTCCTGCTTTTTTATTCCTAAGTATTCTATCTCATAGGCATTTCTTTAAGATTTTCTCTGATTAGTATTTAATATCTTTTGTTTTTACTCCGATTAGCACTTTTTGTTTGGAGAAACTCCCATCGGGTAATTTTTTACTTTGTGTGAGTTGATAGCTTACCGGAGTAGCCAACGACAATAATTCAAGTACCTGTGGTAGTGTTTCGTCGCTAAAAGTGGCAGTAAAAGGATATTCATTTATTTTTTGATTGGTAATTTCAACATCAATGTTATACCACTTTCTTAATTTCTTTGCAACATCTATTACATTATCGTTTTTGAAAACCAAAAAACCATCTTTCCAGGCTGTATATTTCAATGTATTCTCTGTTTCGAGGGAATAACTATTTTTATTCGCATCAAATTTCAAACATTCGCCTGGTGATAATGCTTTTATTTCACTATCCATTTTTCTCTTGTAAAGAATAACCTTCCCTTCAACAAGAGTGGTCTCAACTTCATCGTCATCCGGATAAGCGCTAACATTAAAAGCTGTTCCTGTAGCTTTTACATCCAGACGATTTGTTCCGACAATAAATGGGACCTTTGCATTATGGGCTACCTCAAAATAAGCTTCACCGGTTAAGTATACTTTACGGTTTACACCTTCGAAGCGATAAGGATATTTTAATTTACTGCCATGATTCAACCAAACCTTTGTACCATCGCCCAAATTGAACTGAATTCGGGAGCCGGCAGGGGCTTCAACTTCCAATTCATTAGAATTGGCTGCATAATAATCCTTATCCGAAAGGTATGTATAAAGGAATAAGCTTAAAACAGGCAAAAGAAGTATTGCTGCAGCACGCGTAATAATTGTCAGTAATCGACTGGCAGATGAAGCTTTTTGAATTTTAATACGAGAAGAATTCTGGCTGATATTAATCTGGTGATGAATTTTATCCAATATCCGATTATATTTTATCCTTTCAAGCGGACCGGCTTTAGGTTCAAATTCCTCCCATATCTCCTGAACAATCCTGTTCCCTGAAATGGACTGAGATCCTTCCCTGATCCAAGATAGAATCTGCTCAAATTCCTCTTCAGTGCAGTTTCCTTGTAAATATTTAATGAATAAATCTTTGGTCATAATTGATTGGTTCTGAAAAGGTAATTTTAAATTTAAGGAATATCTCAAATAGAGATTTATAAACAGTGCTTTTATCCTCTATTTAAAGATTGTTTCAACAGTAATACGTTTAAAGTAACCAACACCACTATCTGGTATTTGAAAAAAATCCTTTTTTTCTCAAAAAAATGGAATTATATGGGTTGATTGTAAAACTTAGAATAGAATACGAATCCGGTGTTTTCCGATTTAAATGGAAATGTCAGCTGAAGATAGGTGTTGAATTAAAGAAAAAGACTCACAAACAAAATATTTATCAGCACGGAATTATCCATATTCTTGCGCAGGTATTTTAAGGCTTTTACCATGTGGTTTTCTACCGTATTTTTCGATATTTTCAATTTTTCAGCAATTTCCGGATAAGTTAAACCTTCTTCCCGATGTAGCAGGTAAACCTGTTTCTGTCTGGCAGGTAAATTGGAAATCAATTTTTTAGCAAGAATATTTAGTTCATTAAATTCAATCTGACCTATTACATTTGGATTATCATTACCCAAAGCAGAATTTTTCAGATGTTCCAGGTATTTTGTCTCGTTAATTCTTTTACGAATGAGGTCAATCGAATTGTTGTAAGCAATGGTGAAAATATAAGAATTCAATAATTTGTAGTCTTCAAGCTTGTGTCGCGATTCCCATATTTTCACAAAAACTTCCTGTACAATATCTTCAGCTTCGGCCTCATTCTTTAAAATTTTGTAAATAAAGGAAAATAATTTATGGCTGTAAAGTTCATAAACCCGATCAAAAGCTAACATGTCCCCATTTTTCAAACGGGTTAAAAGTTCGTAGCTAATATTGTCTTTGCCAAGGTTCAATGTTAAGTCTGAATAGTGAATTTGAAAGGCTAAATTATAAAAATACTTCAATAAGAAATTATTATAACCCGTTGTGCGATTAAGCAGCCAAAGCATATTTTAATCGATTCATGGGTTTGTTGTTTAAAACTACTATATTACTAAACGCAATAGTCGATAAATCAGATCAATACAAACAATCTATTTTACATGTCATTATCAAATGGAGAGATACAAGTTATTTATTTTGATGTTCGGTTTCAAGACCGTGGGGACTTAGTATATAAAAAAATAAATAGCTGATTGTCAGCTATTTATTTTTTTTTATGTCATGTGCTAAGATGAATTTTAGTCCATAGGGCTATTTCATGATGATTATTTTTTTAATTTAAGTTGTACCCCTCGTAAATTCACCGGATTCCAGGAACCTTCCACAGGTCTAAATACAATTTTATATTCGCCCGGTTTTTCGATGTTAAAGCTTCCGATTTCAATCGTATCGAATTTCTCATTACTTCCGCTTGCCGGAATATTTACTTTTCTGGTCTGTCCTGCCAGTTCAACCGTAAACTCAGATTTTGCCTGACTTGCAACTTGTGCTGTAGCATGGAACACTCCGGGTTTTTCAACCACAAAAGTCCAATATACTCTTTCCTGTTCGTTGGTCCAGTTTCCAATGCAATCTTTTGAGCTGTTGTATTTTATACCAAAACCCTGAAGGTTCTCAAACTCTGCGCTTTCTGTAATAAATGCTACCACACCATCCTTGCTCTGACCAAATGGTTTGGGTTGAATGGCATCCGGTGCTTCGGCCAACTCAAGTACTACAACCGAATTAATGGCATCTGGTGCTGCTCCAGTTAGTTTTAAGCTTAATCCTTCTATTCCGGTTTTGGTTTTAAAAGTCTTTTTATTGTTGGTTAACAAATATGCTTTTTGTGCTTTGTTTATGATTGGAACTAAAAGTTCGCTATCAGCTTTCCAATCGAAAACATGAAGGTAAAGTATGGTTGTATTCCCTTCCTTTTTCATTGTAATATAACCCCAGTCAACCTTGCTGCATGGGCTGGCTTCAGTTCCATAAATTGATTCGCTGTTACGATTTATCCATGCGCCAACGCCTTTTAAACGCTCAACGGCCGTTGGAGCTAAAGTCCCCAAGCTGGTGGGACTAACATTTAATAACCTGAGTTCGATTAATAACTAATTGAAAATAAGCAACAAAAGGATAAA
>CAYRBM010000199.1:0-9481 GCA_964422425.1 uncultured Odoribacter sp. | reverse complement strand
ATTTGCTCGATGATTTTGAGAAGATAGATGATAGGTTACCTGTTCATATTGATGGGGTAAATCTGCAAATGAATACGTTTACCCAGCTTTCATTCACTCTGGCAAAAAATGTCACTGAGAAATTAACTTTAGGAATTACGCCTAAACTGATTGGGTCTCTGGGCGGTTTAACCACTGAAAAACTGACCATGGATATTGAAAAAATCGGACTCGATGAGTACGATGTCAAGTTTGATGGTAAAATGCTGGTTGGGTTGCCGGTACCAATAAATCCTGCAGCAATCGGATCCGATGGAGAGCTTGATCCTGATCAGGATATTTTGGAAGAAGACTGGTTGGATAACTATTCTGTGGGAAATCTGTTCCAGAATCCTGGTTTAGCCATCGATTTGGGAGCAAATTATCAAATCACTCCGGAATGGTCTGTTTCTGCCAGTCTGATTGATCTGGGAAGATCTTCCTGGAGAAAAAATGCCTATCATTTATCGTATGATCTTGATAATTCTAAAGTTGAGGATTTACAGAAACTACGGATAAAAATACCCGCAAAGTTCTATTTGGGTGCCAATTATTTGCTGTCGCCGTTTTGGAATGCAGGGTTTCTTTACCGAAACGTATTCAATGAAAGTAAAAACTATCATTCAGCAACTTTATCTCTGAATGGATATGTGGGGCGAATGCTGTCAACTTCGGTCAGTTACACGGCTGGTCAAAAGTTTAATAATCTTGGATTTGGCCTTCGGCTGAGGTTTCTGCCCGGAACAGATTTTTACGTGGTTACCGATAATATGCTTAATGTGATCAGTTATAGGAATATTCAATACTCGAATGTCGCTGTTGGTATAAATTTGGCCTTGGGAGTCAGACAAAATAATTCTGGATTGATGATCGAGGAAAAAACAGAATAGTTTTGAAGTTTCCGGCAAACAAAAACTGCCAACCTTTCGGTCAGCAGTCTTATATCTAAAATCGAATTTCTATTGTCTTATTCAAAGCCTTGCACGCCTGCAACTTCAGCATTGCGATCTACTTTTTTGATTAACCCCTGAAGTACTTTCCCCGGACCAATTTCGGTGAATAAAGTAGCACCATCGGCAATCATGTTTTTGGCAGTCTGTGTCCATTTTACCGGAGCAGTCAACTGGGCAATCAGGTTTTGTTTGATTGTGGCAGGATCAGAAGTTGGAGCTGCATTCACATTCTGGTAAATCGGACAAACCGGTGTCGAGAATGGAGTTGCTTCGATAGCAGCAGCCAGTTCTTCACGGGCAGGTTCCATCAGTGGTGAGTGGAAAGCGCCACCAACAGCCAGTTTTAAGGCACGTTTGGCGCCACGGGCTGTCATGGCTTCGCAGGCTTTGTCGATGCCCGAAAATGAACCGGAAATAACGAGCTGTCCGGGGCAGTTGTAGTTTGCCGGAACAACTACATCGTTAATCGAAGCGCAAACTTCTTCCACAATTTCGTCGTCCAGACCAACAATGGCAGCCATTGTTGAAGGTTCCATTTCGCAGGCTTTTTGCATCGCTTGTGCACGTTTTGAAACCAGTCGCAAACCATCTTCAAAACTTAAAGCACCATTGGCTACCAATGCTGAGAATTCTCCCAATGAGTGTCCGGCAACCATTTCAGGAGCAAAGTTTTCCAATGTCTTTGCCAATAAAACTGAATGTAGAAATATAGCAGGCTGGGTTACTTTGGTTTGTCTAAGGTCTTCTTCAGTTCCGTCAAACATGATATCCGTAATCCGGAAACCTAAAATTTCGTTGGCCTTTTCGAATAGGTCTTTGGCCAAAGCTGATTTTTCGTACAGGTCTTTGCCCATTCCGGGGAACTGTGCACCCTGTCCTGGAAATACGTATGCTTTCATTTTCTTGAATTTTAAATTTTCAGCGGCCAAATATACAATTTCTTTTAACAGAAATTCGGTGATATTTCGTTTCAACCACTGACAACAATGACAACCTTTTAGCTAATCACTCCTTCTTTCCTGCAAATCGCCAAAATCGATTTCAGGCTGTCTTCAATATTGTTGTCAATTCCGACCGAAAAGCGCACCAATCCGGCGGATAATCCCATTTGTCGTTGCACCGAATCCGGAATTTCAGAAGAAGTACTTTTCCCCGAACAGCTAAACAGCGTTTTGAAATAACCCAGACTTACGGCCAGATAGCCCACGTCGGCCTGCTGCATTTTTTGCATGATTTGATTGGCCATTTCAACGCTCCCAAAATCGATGGCCAGCATTCCGCCAAATCCAAATCCAGGGTTCATCAACTGTTTATGCAGTTCGTGTTGCGGATGGTTTTCCAACCCCGGGTACGAAAGTTTTAATCCGGCTTTGGTGAGTTCGGTGGCTAAAAGCATAGCGTTTTGGCTGTGTTGTTTGATGCGCAAATGCAATGTGTGCAGGTTTTTATGAATAGAGGCCGAGCGCAGGGGGTCGAGTACCGGACCAAGTAGCATGGCCGTTCCATCGTTTACATTCGAAAGGTCGTCAATAAATTGTTTTTTGCCACAAATAGCTCCGGCTACACAATCGTTTTTGCCGTTGATGAATTTGGTCATGCTGTAAACTACAATGTCGGCTCCCATTCGGGCTGGCGACATAATCATGGGCGTAAATGTATTATCTACCATCAGCACGGCGCCGTTTTGGTGTGCCAGCTCAGCCAGTTTTGGAATATTGGAAACCTGCAGCAATGGGTTGGTCACGCTTTCGGTATAAATTACTTTGGTAGTTGGACGGATGGCGTTTTTTACCTGTTTCAAGTCGGTAATGTCCACGAAGCTGACTTCAATGTTGAACTTTGGAAGGTAGTTTTTCAGGAAGGCGTATGTTCCGCCGTAAGTGGTGACCGAGGTAACAATATGGTCGCCCGCATTGCAAATCTGCAACAACGCGCAGGTAATGGCTGCCATTCCCGAAGCCGTGATCCATGCCGATTCGGTATCTTCCATGGCGGCCATCGCTTCGGCCAGGTATTTATTGGTTGGGTTCCAGTGGCGCGAATACAGGAAACAACCTTCCATGTGTCCCAGAAAGGTTTCTTCCATGTCGTGCGCGTGCAGAAATGTGTAGGTTGACGAGTCGGTAATCGAAGGATTAACGCCGCCAAATTCTCCAAATTGTTTCAGGTGCTGAACCCGTGATGCAGGATCGAATGTCATAATTCAGGTTTTAAGTTTCAGGACGAAAGGTATCACTCCTGAAAACCTAAATACATGACTAATTTCAAGCGGTGCCGATATTCTAAAACATCATGGAAGGTAAATCACTCCGCCGGAATGGTTGTACTTTGAACCTGTAACCGATTTGAGACAATTATTTTCGTTCCGGAGCCGCAAAATGCCCAGAAAGGCAAAGATGATCGCTTCTTTAAAATCGATGATTTGTTCCGACGGAAGAATGGTTTTGTGTTTGGTTTTTTCACTGAATAATTCGATCAGTAAAACATTGTGGGCACCGCCACCGGTAATCAGAATTTTACCTTTCGGATAACGATCGACGGCCAGTGTGAGTTGATCAGAAATATGCTCGTAAAGTGTGCGCAAGATATCTTCGGGCGAAAGCTGAAAAGATGAAATCAGCGGAAGAAAGTCGTTCTCAAACCATTCGCGCCCCAGTGATTTTGGACCGGTTTGGTGATAGAATTCCATGGCATTTAACAAGGAAAGCAATTCGTCCTGAACTTTTCCACTCCGACCCAGATTCCCGTCCAAATCGTATTCATAGCCCAATTCTCTTGTGAAATGGTTAAAAGCCATGTTTGCCGGACAGATATCGAAAGCTCTCCGTTCACCATCCTCCTGAAACGAAACATTGGCAATTCCGCCGAGGTTGAGGCAAAGTTCATATTCGCCAAACAGCAACTCGTCGCCAATCGGGACCAGCGGGGCGCCCTGTCCTTTCAAGGCCACATCGAGCGAACGAAAATCACAGGCAGTTGGTAATCCTGAAGCGGCAGCAATTGAAGCTCCACTGCCAATCTGTACAGTCAATTTTTTGTGGGGCTGATGAAAAATGGTATGCCCGTGCGACGAAACCAAATCGGGTTTTTGGGGCAGATCGCGACAAAATTCGGCCACCTGCTTGCCAATAAATTTGCCTAATTCGTTATGAAGAAGTGAAAATTCAAAGGCATTTAAATCAGCAGCCAGTGAAAGTTTATTAACCCACTTGTGCGAATAGGGAACCGTTACAGCCTTCAAAACCTCATACTTCCACCTGCCGTCCAAGTTAAACCGGCAAGCCACCAGGTCAAGTCCGTCAAGCGAAGTCCCCGACATACATCCTATGCTGAGATAAGTTTCCATCATTTAAAGATATTCGTTTTGAAAGTGCTGGTATTTCCTTTATAATCGGTTACAGAAAGCTCCAATTTATGTTTTTTGCCAAGCTGAATTCGCTTTTTATCAAACACATAACTGATCAGATTGTTCTTTAAATCATATTCAAACAGCACCCATTTTCCGTCGATTGTCCCCCTGTAGGTTTCAATTCCTGAAAGGTTATCCGAAATTTTGAACTGTATTTTATCCAATGTTTTCTTCGTGTTTTTATCTACAAAACTCAAAGGCGTGATTCGGGGAGGCACTGTATCGACAGCCAGCGCATAGTTGCCTAATGTCCGGATATTTCCAACAACCCATCCATCAACAAATTTACCCGTAGCCGAATAAATTCTTCCCGAAGTAGGATCGATTTGCGCCAGCATTACTTTGGGTTGTAAACGTTCCGGAAGATTTGCTGCTTTAATTTTTAATTCACATGCGAAATGCAGGGCGGTGTATGGATTGTGCAACTGGTAAACCGGAGAGTAGAATTTCGGCAACGCTGGTTTTTTAACGTAAATGAAATTGATATTGTTGTACAAGGCTCCTTCAGGAACTGAAAATTCGAGTTCTTCGTTCCTGATATGGTTATTGTGATTGTATTTAAAATGCTCTCCGAATGTCTCTTTCGGGCTTATTTTGGTTTCTGTGGCCTTTATTTTGAATGACAGGCTGGTTGAATTTCCGGCCACGTCGGTAATTTCATAGTTAACCTGATGAACCTGGTTGTCGTCGGCTTTAAAAATGGCATGTTTAACCACCTCATCATAAATCCCCAGTTTGTTTCCCGGCTCAAGCCAGGTGCGATACAATCGTTGTCCCGAGCGGATGGCTCGTTCATAATCGATGTGCGAGTTGATGTATTTCGAGTCGTTGATGGGGTAATCGTCCATTTTAAACGAATAGATCAGTTCATCGTCGATGGTCAGCCGGATGGAATAAATTCCACATTTATTGGTGCTGCCATCCAGTAAATCGATGGTCTGAATCCCAAATCCAATTTTTCCTGAAACCTGAACTGTTTGGTCGGTTTTTAGTTTGTAGCTATTTCCGGAGAGGATTGTTTCCAATCTCAGCGGATTCTGCTTTCCGGAGACAGAAGCATCATCGGAAACCGGATAAATGACTGCAGCTTGAATTATCGGTTTAGTTTTATCCTTCACCGGCATATTGAACAGCAGAGGATTCAGCATCAGCTGTTCTTTCGTCTGGCGAATTTCGAAATGCAAATGGGGCCCGCCTGAACTTCCGGTGTTCCCGCTTTTTGCTATTTGTTCGCCTTTTTTTACTTGCAACAACCCTTCAGGAACAGTCTGGTCAATGGCAAAAGTTTCTTTTTCGTACTGAATTGTCCGGATGTAATCATCAATTGGAGCTGAAAAACCCTCAAGATGGCCATAAACGGTGGTCGTGCCATTCGGATGATTGAGGTACAGCACTTTCCCGTAGCCAGTTGGCGATATCGATATGCGGGAAACATAGCCGTCGGCCGCGGCAAAAACTGGTAGTCCGGTTCTTCCCTGAGTTTTAATGTCAATTCCGGCATGAAAATGGTTGGGGCGCAGTTCGCCAAAATTTCCGGAAAGAAATACCGGAATTTTCATCGGTACATCAAAATAATTTGGATCAATTGGTGGTGTTTTCTGAGCCAGAAGTGATGTGGTGCACAGAATGAGGGCAATTGTTTTCAGGAACTTTGTCATTTTTGTTTCTGTCTGTTTCGCTGCGAAAATATAAAACTTCCTGAAGCAACCGAAAACAAGTATTACAGGCTGAAGAAATAATTACGGGCAGATTTTCTGTATTGGTCAAAAATGTTAATTTTGTCGAGCAAACAAAGTCTGTTTTGTCAGATCAGGCTTTGAAAAATGTATTTGAGTGAAAGTGAACCGTAATGACTGATTTGGAGAAAAACCTGCTGGATAGTTTAAGGCTGAAAGTGCGGCAGATTATTGCCAAACACAATGCCCTGAAACTGGAAAAGAAGCAACTAATTCATAAAATCGAAACCCAGGAGCAAACAATTAATCAGCTTCGCGAGGGCAACCGGTTGCTCGAACAAAAATATGAAAATTTAAAACTGGCAAAAATGTTTGATGTATCTGAAGATGACCATAAAGATGCAAAGAACAGAATACAAAAATTAGTGCGGGAAATTGATAAATGTATTGCTCTGTTAAACAAGTAATACACGAATGTAATGACAGAGAAGCTTTCTATAAATATTAAAATTGACGGAAGAAATTACCCGTTGAGAGTCAACCGAGAACACGAGGAGAAGTACCGGAAAGCTGCCAAAATAATTAATGATATCGTTCTTCAGTACAGACAAAAGTATGTCAATAGTGATCCTCAGGATTTTTTGGCAATGACCGCTTTCCAGTTTGTGTTGAAAACCATCGAGCTTGAAGAAAAAGTTGACCAGTCGCCTATGTTCGACGAGTTGAGAAAGTTAGATGAGGAGCTCGACGATTATTTGTCATTGAAAGAATAATTTTATCATATATCAGGAACCCCGCATTTTTTGTTTAAATTCCGGAACTTTTTAAAAACGGTCCGGTTTTTAGGCTAAAAATGTGGGGTTTTTATTTAGTGTAAACAAGTTTAATTAATTTTAAAATGGAGATAATATATGCGTTAGCAGGTTTTTTCGGAGGTGGAGTCCTTTCTTATTTCCTTTGGGACAATGCTCTGAAAAGCAAAAAAAGTAAGATAATCACAGAGGCCGAAGCAGAGGGAGAGGTCATTAAAAAGGATAAAATTCTTCAGGCCAAGGAGAAATTTCTTCAGTTAAAATCGGAACATGAAGAATACATCAACGACAAAAATGGTAAGTTAAACAGCTTCGAAGCTAAACTGAAACAGCGGGAAACAGCGATTAATCAGCGCAGAGAAGAACTGAACCGACAGGTTAAAGATTTTGAGACTTCGAAACACGAAGTGGAAGTTATTCGCGAAAATTTGAATTCGCAGCTTGAATTGCTTGAAAAGAAAGAGAATGAAATTGAAGCACTTCACCGCCAGCAGGTTGAAAAGCTGGAACTTCTTTCCGGAATTTCTGCTGAAGAAGCCAAAGCTCAACTGGTTGAGTCGTTGAAGAATGAGGCCAAAACGGAAGCCATGTCGTACATCAACGAAATTATGGAGGAAGCCAAGCTTTCTGCCAATAAGGAAGCCAAAAAAGTGGTGGTTAAAACGATTCAGCGTGTTGCAACTGAAACTGCCATTGAGAATTCAGTGACTATCTTCCATATCGAAAACGACGAAATAAAAGGACGCATCATCGGTCGCGAAGGACGAAATATTCGTGCTTTGGAAGCTGCAACCAGTGTTGAAATCATTGTTGATGATACGCCCGAGGCTATCGTTCTTTCAGGTTTCGATCCGGTTCGCCGCGAGATTGCCCGCTTGGCACTTCACCAGTTGGTAACTGACGGACGTATCCACCCGGCACGTATTGAAGAAGTGGTTGAAAAAGTGCGCAAGCAGGTTGAAGAAGAAATTATAGAAACGGGTAAACGAACAACAATTGACTTAGGAGTTCATGGTTTGCACCCTGAATTGATCCGGATGATAGGTAAAATGAAATATCGTTCATCTTATGGACAGAATTTGCTACAGCACTCGCGCGAAGTAGCCAATCTTTGTGCGATTATGGCTACCGAGCTGGGCTTGAATGCCAAAGCCGCCAAACGCGCCGGGTTGTTGCACGATATTGGGAAAGTGCCGGATGATGAACCGGAATTGCCACACGCAGTATTGGGTATGAAACTCGCTGAGCGTTTCAAGGAAAAACCAGACATTTGCAATGCCATAGGTGCTCACCACGACGAAGTGGAAATGACCAGCTTGCTGGCACCAATCGTTCAGGTTTGCGACGCCATTTCAGGAGCTCGTCCCGGCGCTCGTCGCGAAGTTGTGGAATCATACATTAAACGTTTGAAATCGCTGGAAGAATTGGCTTTATCCTATCCCGGAGTATTGAAAACATACGCTATTCAGGCAGGACGCGAATTGAGGGTTATTGTTGGCAGCGATAAGATTGGAGACAAAGAATCAGAACAATTATCGTTCGACATTGCTAAGCGAATTCAGGATGAAATGACTTATCCCGGCCAGATTAAAATTACGGTAATCCGTGAAATGAGGGCCATTAGTTACGCCAAGTAATTTTGCAAAACGGATAAAATAAAAAGCCCTTTGACCATTTCAGTCAAAGGGCTTTTCTGTTACATCGCGGCCAGAATTGGCTTGTACTTGTCGCGATAAAACCAGGCCAGAAAGAGGTTGCCGATCATGAGTAATATGGCTACCAGCAATCCTTCGGGTGCCAGGGTAATGTGGAAAAGCAGGATGTTTACGTTGATTGGAAAAATCACCACCGTTGCCAGAGGAACAAATCTTCCGGAAAGAAAAGCTATCGCACAAATCAGCTCAATCACCTTGATGGTTGTCATCATGTATCCGGAGGCGTTAACGCCATCCATAAATGTTTTAATGTCGCCTGAAAGTTCCGGTTGAGGAACCAGTTTAAAAAGTACGACTACTGCTGAAAAGGCAAACATTAGCCCCATCAGAACCCGAACAATAATTGCTGCAATTTTCATGTTAAAATTTTTTAGAGTTATTTGTTTTCCAGGTATTCTTTCAGAGATTTCCGGATAATCCAGTTCCATCCCTCTTCAAAATTACTTCGGTTAAAATCAGTTACCTCTTCCGGAAAAGCTTCCAAAACTTCATGACTAAGTTTTAAAGTCGTTTTGTTGTCGGCTTCAAATAGCTCAAATGAAACCAATGTATCTCCTTGATAACCATCGTATCGCCACGAGTACGAGATTTTTTTGTATGGAACGACTTCACTGATCTGACAGAGGTGTAAATATTGCCGATCTTCGGCCTGACCACCCCAAAAGCGAAATTCAAATCCAACTTCAGCCCTGAATTCCTGAAAATCAAAATACCATTTCTGCATGGCATCTTTTTCTGTCAGGGCTTTCCATACTGATTGAATCGGAGCTTCATAAGTTTGTTCAACAATGACAGGCTGGATTTTCATACGCATTGGCTAATGGAGTTAATGGTATAAAAACCAGGCTCGCGTCCGGTGAGGAACGGCCGGAGCAGGTCGATCCGGTCAGGATGATCG
>CAYRBM010000198.1:0-9528 GCA_964422425.1 uncultured Odoribacter sp. | reverse complement strand
TCGATTTTTCAAGCATATTTAACTATTTCAATGAACACACCATTCCTGAAAACGGCGATGTGAAAACGTTTGAATTCCGTTCTTCAAGTCCGGGTGTTTCTGCTGAAAGTCGTTTTGTAACGCTCTGGCAACAGGAAAAGTCGTCGGAATTTTGCGGGGTCAAAGTGAGCCAGACGATTCCGGATGAAAAGCAAAAGAAAAAAGGAGAAGTACTGAAAAACCGGACGATCACGGTTCAAACCGAAAACCTGAAACTTTTTAAACTCGACCTGAAACATTGTTTGGGGGCAGATTCTCTTCTGATTAATGTGGATAACGTGTCGTTTGAAAATCTGGCTGCCGTTGCAGGAAAAGAAGCCTGGTTTACCAAAGAAGGTGAAGTTTGGAAAGTGACCGGAAAACCAGGAAATACCTTCGATAAAAATCCGCTTCGGTACGGGAATTTCAAAGACGCATTCCGGCACAACATGGTTTTTGTGTATTCAACACAAGGAACCAAAGCCGAAAACGACTGGTCGTTCAACAAAGCGCGTTTCGATGCCGAAACTTTTTATTACCGCGGAAACGGTTCAATCGACCTGGTTGCCGACAAAGATTTTTCGCTGGAAAAATTCAGGGATCGGTCGGTGATTCTTTTCGGAAATGCAAGCACCAATGCGGCCTGGAAAATGCTGCTGGCCGGTTGTCCGGTTCAGATCAGCCGGGGCGAACTGAAAGTTGGCGACAAAACACTGACTGGTTCAGAATATGGCGCCTACTTCATCTATCCGCGAAAAGACAGCAAAACCGCTTCGGTGGGTGTTGTGTCCGGTTCAGGAATAAATGGCTTCAATGCGGTGAATCCAAACCGGTATTACAGCTCAGGGGCAAGTATTCCCGACCTGATGATTTTCACTTCAGAAATGTATCAAAAAGGCATCGACGCGGTGAAAGTGGCCGGGTATTTCGGAAACGACTGGAGCATCGAAAACGGCGATATTCATTGGGCAGAGTAAAAAAAAGATGAATCACTCAAAAAAAGAAGTTAAAATTTCTATTTCAAAATTTTGACACAAAGGCGAGAGATCGTAAAACTAATGACAAATAAATAGCTTTTTTTTAAGCCTCACCCTTCGGGGTAGGTTTGGAGGGGGCTTCTAAATAATAAATAATGAGCAAGCTATTTCTTTTTTCAGTACTCATTTCAGTACTGCTGGTTTCCTGCACGAACCCAAGCTTTAAACAGGAACAAATTTCACTGGTTCCAAAACCGTCGAAATTTATCCTGAAAAAACAGTCCTTCCGGTTTAAATCGGAAACCAACATCGTTGTACAGGATGAAAACCAGCGTAAAGCCGCGAATTATCTCATCGGATTGATCAACCGGGCGGCAGGTTTTGAACTTACCGCTTCCGAAGAAAAAACAGGGAAAGGCGTATTATTCGAATACGTGGAGGGGCTAAAAAAGGAAGCTTACCATCTGGAAATCACCCCTAATCATATCCTTGTTCAGGCATCGGATGAAGCCGGGTACTTTAATGCGGTACAAACCATTCGTCAGCTTTTGCCTCCTGAAATAGAGAGCAAAACGCAGACTCAGGCCGAGTGGCTGGTTCCCTGTTCGATTGTCGACGATGAGCCGCGTTTTTCGTGGCGCGGCATGCACATGGATTTCAGCCGGCACTTTTCAACGATCGAAGAGGTGAAAGAATTTCTCGACTACATGGCTTTGTACAAACTGAATACCTACCACATGCACCTCACCGACGATCAGGGGTGGCGGATCGAGATAAAAAAATACCCTTTACTGACCGAAAAAGGCGCCTGGCGCATAGAAAATAATCAGGATACCATTTGCAACAACCACGCAAAAGAGAATGAACTGTACAAAATTGAACAGAAGAATTACCGTGAAATTGACGGATTGCGCGAGTACGGCGGATTTTTTACTCAGGAACAGATCAAAGAAATCGTAAACTATGCTGCCGAACGGTGTATCACTGTGGTTCCCGAGATTGATATGCCGGGGCATTTTAAATCGGCAATCGACAATTATCCGTTTTTATCGTGCACCGGAGAGGCTGGGTGGGGCACCGTTTTTTCTACTCCAACCTGTTTGGGAAAAGAAACTACCTACGAATTTATGGAGAATATTTTGAGCGAAATCGTCGAACTTTTCCCCAATCAGTACATTCACATTGGTGGCGATGAGGTGATGATTCAATCGTGGGAGGAATGCCCGAAATGCCAAAAGGAGATTAAAACAAACCAGTTGAAAGACGAGCACGAACTGCAATCGCACTTCAACCGCCGCATCGAAAAATTCCTGCAATCGAAAGGTAAAAAGCTGATGGGCTGGGACGAAATTGTTACCGGAGGCCTGACCAAAGACGCGTCGGTGATGTGGTGGCGCGGCTGGAGACCCGATGCACCCAAGATGGCTGTTGAAAATGGGAACGAACTGGTGGTTACCACCACAGCCGCGTATTATTTCGATTACCTGAACAATCAGAATCCGGCACACAAAGTTTATGAATACGAACCTGTTCCGGATGATTTCACTCCGGAACAATCGAGCCGGGTTCTGGGCGTACAGGCCAACCTGTGGTCGGAATGGATTCCGAGCTTCAGGCGTCTGCAGTATCAGGCTTTCCCCCGGATGCTGGCTCTGGCAGAAACGGCCTGGACGGATAAAGCGAACAAAAATACGGCTGATTTTAATCAACGACTGGAAAAACAATACGATCGGTTGGATGTGATGGGAATATGGTATTACATTCCGGCGGTTGAAGGCCTGTCGAAAATAATCGTGTTTGTCGACAGTACGCAAGTCAAGCTGAGCCTGAGCTATCCACTTTCGGGTACCGATATTTATTACACACTCGATGGAACCATTCCTACCCGTGAATCGATCCTGTACACCGAACCGTTTTTCGTAAATAAAGCCGGTCAAATAAAGGCCCGCGCTTATCGGGGCGATATTTTCAACGATCTGGTTTCAACCGAAATTGAACAGCAACAGTATCGCGAAGCGGCAACAATTACTCCTGAAAACAAAGGACTGCAACGATGGGTGGCAAAGACTGGCCTGAAGAAAGTTGAAGATATTCAATTGCCCGTTTCGCCAAAATGGGAAAAAGTGGACAGCATCGGACTGGCAGAATACTCCGGACAAACCGATTTCGCCATGGTTTTCTCAGGCTATTTCAATGCTGAAACCGATGGTGTTTACGAGTTTGAGTTGAAATCGGATGGTGGCAGTTTGCTCTATCTCGGAAATGAGCTTGTAGTTGATAAGAGCAACGCGCGCGGTCCGTTTAAAAAGTACGCCAAAATAGCGTTGAAAAAGGGCTGGCATCCAGTTTCAGTAAGTTATTTGCCAGCCAAAAAGCCCCGTGAAATAAGCGTTTTGGTTAGCAAACCGGGTGGTTCTCCTGAATTGCTGAACAGTTCAGTCTGTGCTTTCAACTTGTAAAAAACGTCCAATTCGAACTGCTTTAAAATTAATCCAAACACAGAATTTTACCGAAATGAAGTTATTCCTGCCCATCGTCCTGCTTGTTGCGGCCATTTTAAGTTCCTGCAAGGCAAAAGAACCTTCCGGAAAAACAATTGATTACTGTGCGTATGTCAATCCATTTACCGGAACCGATGGGCCGGGCAACACTTATCCGGGCGCGGTTTTACCTTTCGGCATGGTGCAGCTCAGTCCCGATAACGGTCTTCCGGGCTGGGACCGCATTGCCGGTTATTTTTGGCCCGATTCGACCATTGCCGGGTTCAGTCACACGCACCTTTCAGGAACAGGGGCAGGCGATTTGTACGATTTGTTGCTGATGCCCCTGAACAGCCGCTTTACTGAAAGCCTCACACCCAAAGGCGATTACCGGCCCTATTCCAAATTCTCGCACGAGCGCGAGGAAGCTCATCCGGGCTATTATGCGGTCGATTTATTAAGCTCCGGAATCAGGGCTGAACTAACAACAACCAGGCGTGTCGGGTTTCACCGCTATACTTTTCCTGAAGATAAAGCAAGTCAAATCATTCTGGATTTGGGTTACAGCCTGAACTGGGACGCTCCTGTTGACACCAAAATTACGATTGAAGACAAGCAAACCATTTCAGGATACCGGAAATCGAAAGGCTGGGCAGCCGACCAGCGCGTGTATTTTGTGATTCAGTTTTCGAAACCTTTTGATCAGGCCCAGTTGTTTGAAAACACTGCCGAAAAAACCAGTCTCACCGTTGAAGGAAAGAAAACCCGCATCGTGGCGAATTACCAAACCAGCGAAGGCGAAAAAATACTGGTCAAAGTGGCGCTTTCATCGGCCAGCATCGATGGTGCGCGTAAAAATATGGAAGCTGAATTATCAGGATGGGATTTCGACCAAACCGTTCAGCAGGCCAGCCAAATCTGGAACAGCTATTTGTCGAAAGTAAAAATCAAAGGCACCGAAGCTCAGAAAGAATTGTTCTACACCAATCTGTACCACTGCTTTTTAACGCCGTCGCTGCACAGCGATACGGACGGCGCTTACAAAGGTGCCGATGGCCTGAATCATATCGCTTCAGGATACAACAAATACGATACCTTTTCGCTTTGGGACACCTTCAGGGCACCCATCCGTTGTACACGATTGTTTGTCCGAAGGAAACCGAAGACATGATCAAGTCGTTTTTATCGCATTACGACGAGACCGGACTGCTGCCTGTGTGGTCGCTGGCCGGAAACGAAACCAACATGATGATTGGCTACCACGCCGTTCCGGTAATTGTTGACGCGTATTTCAAAGGAATTCCGATGGATGCCGAAAAGGCGCTGAAGGCGTGTGTGGCTTCTGCCACCGAAAAAGGCCGACAAATAGATAAGTACATGAAATACACAAAGAAGACCTGAATGAATATATGGTAAAAATGTCTCCCAAAAACAACTTTCTATGGATTGCCACCGAAAGCGAAGAAGAGGAATTTGCGATCATGAAAAAAGTGGAGAGATGGAGCGGAAACGATGATTTGAAATTCAACAAATGGCAATCAGCTTTAATCGAATGCTAAACAGAAAAGTCTCAATTATTAAAATAATTTGCTGGGAGTGTAAATTAAACTCTGTGTCTGGTGGCAAATCCATCCGATTAAGTTCGGCGGGGGACGAGTTTCGAAGGTCCTGTTCTAGATCCTTACTATATGCTGTGAGTTTCAGATTGATCGTTGCTTTGGTCTCGACATTGGTTGGTAGGACTAAGTCTATTCATGAAATATGGCTTTTATAAACATTCACCCCTTCCTCACCACTAAATGTACAAGTCCAGGATCGTTCAGCAATCGTTCCATTTCTGTATGGATAATATCCTGCACATCCTGCTTTATTTGTAGGTAATTCCTTTGCACCATCGTATTGTCCAGCTTACGGATAACCTGAATATCCTTGTACCCGTCCTGTTCTTTCTTCAGTTCTGCATGGTCGTTCAATATTTCGCAATGGAATGTTTTCAGTTCGATTTTACAGTCCGGATCATCGGCTACCATGCCAACGAACTCTCCTGAACTGAGTGCTGAAATTTTAGAGGGTGGCACCGCAGATTCCAATTGTTTGGAGCGGCTGATGGAAGTATCTGAAGCATTAATGGAAAGGCTTTCCCGATCCTGCATTATTTTCCCAAAGCGTTCGGATAATTGCTTGGACGTATCGCCAGTAACCTGCCCGCTAACAATGTTTCCGGTGATATTCATGATCACATCTGCCTGCTCGCGGCCATAGTCTTTGCGAAGCTGACTAAAGTCCTGAATACCCAAACAGGTAGCTACCTTGTTGCTTCTTGCCGTGGCAATCAGGCTATCCATATTGTTCAGGTAAATAGTCGGAAACTCATCAAAAATGAGACTGCTCTTTTGTTTGCCTTTCTTGTTCACCAGCTTCACCAAACGGGTTACATAGAGTGATAACACCGCACCATAAATCTGTATCTTTTGCGGATTATTTCCCATACAGACAATCTTCGGATCATCCGGATTGTTGATGTCCAGCGTAAAATCGTTACCCGATAAAACGTAGTATAGTTGCGGCGAAGAAAGCCTGGCCATGGCTACTTTGGCGGAAGCGATCTGGCCTTCCAGTTGCTCCATCACATCATTGAGGTAAGCATTCACAAAAGGATTGATCAGCACCTCAATTTCTTTCTCTGTCCGGAGCAAAGTAAACAGACTGTCATAGTCCACCTGCATCAACTCAATGACGTGTGGGAGGGTGCAAAATTCACCATCCTTATACTTTCTTAAATACCAGATCACAGCCGTCAGAAAGTTGATGGGCGATTCCACAAAAAAGTCGCCCTGGCGCTTAATCCATTCCCGGTTCAATCCCATCAGGATGGTACGTGCAGATTCTGCTGCATCGGTAATGTCGGTCATTGCAGATGGCTCCAGTGGATTGCAGCGGTGGCTTCGGGTCAGGTCATCAAAATTAATCACATAAAACGCAGGTGGCCTGGGATACTTATGCTTGTTTTTCAACCAGGTATTGTATGCAATTCTGGAAAGATCGTCAAACTTAAAATCGTACACGAACATGGTAAAGCCTTTACGGATATGTTGTGTAATGATGTGGCGTATCACGAAGTAAGATTTACCTGAACCGGGAGTCCCTAAAACTATTACTCCACGGAAAGGGTTAATTATATTAATCCAGCTAGTTCGCATCTTATCTTTAAGCTGGTAACGGGCAGGCAGGTTGATGGAATATTCATTTTCCAGCAGGCGTTCTTCCTGTGGAAATGTCTCATTCTCCCGATTAAAAATGTCTTTACTGTTGAGTCTGTTCCTGATAATCCTCGACAACAATGTACCTCCGGATAAAGTGAGCAAAAAACCAATTGAAGTAATACCCATATACACAATTGCCAGTTCCGTTGTCTTTATTTTCACCAGCAAGGCCAGATAACTGGTAAAATAAATCAGCAGGCCGGTAATGATATATGCAAAAGCTGTTTTATGATTCAACTTTTCGTCTTTCCTGCCTTTTGCACCCAACAGTGAGATAAATAAAAAGCCCAAAGCGAGGAGCTTGGATTTATGAAAGTTCCCGAACAATCCTGTTCTGTATATATTGCCCAATATTCGGTCACTGAATTCACTGGTTAACCCCCATTCGTGGAATGCCGAAAAGCAGTAATAATAAAAATGGAGCACTAAAATTACAATGCTAATCAGCCTGGTCATATCCAGAATTTTCCTCATCGCCTGTTCGTTCTCTCCGGTCTGCATTGCCATAGCTTTAGGATTATTTGGTTTATTATTTGTCGCTATTGATTGTTATTCAGGTTTTTTCTTTTCCTCTTTTTCCTTTTCCTTTTTAATTGGTACGGCAGGTAATTTGATGTCTGTTCCGTTTGCATCAGGGTATCCAGTAAATTTTCAATTTCTTTAAAGGGTGTAGCGATCTGCATAACGTTTGGATGCGCCTTGGTTTCTGCCTCAACGGCCTTGGCCTGAGGCTGTAACCCAGTTGGTTCCTGAGCTGAATGCGAGGGCAACTTCTGCTCAGGAACGGATTTAGGCTGGCAACGTTCCTGAATGGCTTTCGCGCTATATTGTTTGCCCAAGACTCTTCCATTGAATACACATTTGGTTTGGTGGTCAACGTATGTGATACCGTAAATCAAACCGGTATAATTCTGGCGCAGTGCGACATGGATACCCTGTTTTTCCAATGTTTTTATCAAATGCGGAAGTGTTGCCTTTTTCGCTGCGAAGAACAGATCAATGGCATTCTTAATCCGGGCCTTGTGTGGCATCCGCTTCGCCTCATTTTCCTTAAATTTTTCTTGCAAAGATTTAAGGGTTGGGTTATTGAAAAACAGGCTCGCTTTGATCGGCACGCCAACTGGATTTCCGTCAGCATCCAGTATCCGGTACAGCAAACCGTTGTGCTGGAAAACCCTCGAATTTTCGTTACCTCGTTCGGCCATCACATTGTATTGTTTGAGCACTGCATTTAGCTCAGGCAGGCTGGTATAACGATACTGGTTTAACACCGCTTCCAATACATTTTGTATGGCCATTTTGGTCTGCGATTTACCGTATAGCACTTTTGCAACGGACACTGGTTTTAACTGATACTGTTCTTGTTTTATTTGTGCTTCTGCGCTGACCAGTCCGAACTCATTTTCGATGGCTTTTCGTGCCTGTTCTGATTGGTTGCGGCCTATGTTGTTCATATCAATCCGGCTGCCATCCGGACGCACTTTTATGGATACTAGGTGGATATGCGGATGCGCTGCATCATGATGCTGATAAACCAAGTAAGGTTGTTTCCCGAAGCCGATTTTTTCCATGTAAGTCTCTGCGATTTCAAGTAATTTTTCTTTGTGCAAATGGCTTTCGGAAGGATGAAAATTCAGGGATATATGAACGCTGTTTCGTGTCACACTTTCATTCAGTTCCAACTGTTTCAACAAACGGTTAAGCTTCATCGAAAGGCTCAATTTATCCGAATCAATGGGATAATTTCCAGCCCCGATACACTCCGCCTCCCCTACCCTCACCTTGTTTTCATTGTAGTTAAAAATGCGGTGAATGGAGTGTCCTGTTTTGATTACTGTAACCATGATTCAGCTATCTTTTGAATATGCTTTTTAATCTCGTCTACCTTGTTGAAGAGTGTCTTTTTCTCCACTTCCCATACGATCAGCCAGCTTTTAAATTCGGCAATCTGATTAAGTGTATGCAATCGTTTAACTGCCTGATTGAAGTTGTTGCCGATGTGATTCAGTTCATTTCTAAGCAGTACCATTTCAGCCATAAATTCATCCAAAGATTGGTTCCGGTAGTAACTGGTTACTGGTTTCTCAAAAAGGTTATGCCGCACATAATCGCTTAGTTTTCGGCAGGTGCTGGCCTTCCATTTTCGTTCAATTTTCGCATACTCAGCGGGTGTCAGGCGCAACCCGATGATACGTGTCCGGTTTGAATTCTCTCTTCCCATCTCATCTCATTTTCATGTTTTCAAACTCATTTGATCGTATTAGTGTCCCCCGCCCACGAGTTCCGAGTGTGGGGCGGCAAGATTCGGTTGTTTAACAACCGGACATCTTGCCGATTGCAGGAACGTGGCAATCTTCCAGCCTTTCAAACGTCATTCAGACCTTAAAATGGCATTTTGACGCTTTCAGGCACTTCAATATTGTTTAAGTTAATTTCCAGAACTACCTTAACTTTTGCCTTAATCGCTTTTTCTGCAACTTGCCAGAATTTACCATCCAGTCATTAAAGTCTTTATAGTTTTTGTACAGCTTGCTTTCATCGGTATATTTATTACTCATTGAAAGTGCACGCTTGCTGCATTTTTGTCCGGCAGAATCCCTGTCCAGGTAAAGACGGATCAACTGGTGTTGTTCCATAAATAGGCGTGCTCTTTCAAAGAAGGAAACCGAATTTAAAACCACAAAATCCTGACTGTTTTCAGGAAGGTTTTTGTGGAGAACCTTGAAGGATAAAAAATCGGTAAAACCTTCAAATACGACTGCCTCATCCGAACCATTTTTAAAGGTGGTG
>CAYRBM010000197.1:0-9538 GCA_964422425.1 uncultured Odoribacter sp. | reverse complement strand
CCGGGTTTATGGTCGGCAGCCGGAAAGAATCCGAGCGTTCCGTACCGGGTATGCGAGTCGGCGGCATAGGTAATCATTACAGAACCATCAGCTGAAGCCCCTTTGGTTACGATCAGGTTCGTACAGGCTATTGCTGTTGAGATGCCTAAAACAAATGATAATGTCAGACTAATTGCAAATATTTTGGATGTCATAATGGAATCGTTTGGCGTAAAAATAGAGAAAAACCTGATGGATAAAAATGATATAACCGGAATGAAGTTACTTGGTTTGGCACGGGAACAAAAACTTTGAATTTAAATTGGTCATACAACTTTTATTTCCGTATTTTTGACTTCGCAACATTTTATCCTGAACGTCATGCTATCCGGAAATTACCAGCTTCTTTACCAGCAACTTATTCAATCGGTTGATTCCAAACGGATTTTTCACGACCCGCTTCACACCCTGGCATTTGGTACCGATGCCAGCTTTTACCGTTTGATTCCCCAAATGGTGATCAAGGCTAAAAATGAGGAAGAAGTAGCCCTTATTTTGAAGGAATGTTCGAAACTGGACATACCAGTTACCTTTCGTGCGGCGGGAACCAGCCTTTCGGGACAGGCCATTTCTGATTCGGTTTTGCTCATTGCCGGCGATCACTGGCGAAACTTCCGGATGGATGAGAAAGGCCTGAAAATTCACCTTCAACCAGGGTTGACCGGCGGACGAGTGAATGCATTACTGGCGCCCTATGGACGAAAGATTGGTCCCGATCCGGCTTCGGTGAATGCAGCCATGATTGGCGGTATTGCGGCCAACAACGCCAGCGGAATGTGTTGCGGAACGGCTGAAAACTCATACAAAACGCTCGATTCGATGCGCATTATCTTTGCTGATGGGACAGTTTTGGATACAGCCAGCGAAGAAAGCAAAAAACAGTTCAGGGAAACTCACCCAACCTTGATTCAGGAAATTGAAAAAATGGTGGCCGAAGTTGCTGCCAATCCTGGCTTGTCGGAGCGCATTGCCCGCAAGTTCAGGATGAAAAATACAACCGGCTACAGCCTGAATGCGCTGATTGATTTTACTGATCCGTTTGAAGTGATTCAGCACCTGATGATTGGTTCGGAAGGAACACTTGGGTTTATCGCCGAAATCACCTATCGAACCGTTGTGGAACATCCGTTTAAGGCCAGCTCGCTGATGATTTTTCCGGATGTGGAAAAAGCATGTACTGCGGTTTCACTCCTGAAGCAGGCACCGGTGGCGGCCGTTGAACTGATGGATCGTGCCGGCTTGCGCTCGGTGGAAGATCAGGCCGGAATGCCTGCCTACCTGAAAACGTTAAGTGCAACGGCAAGTGCTATTTTGGTGGAAACGCGGGCAACCACACGTGAGCAACTTTATCGCCAGATCGACGAAATTTTGGTGACTGTTCAGCCGATTCAGTCGGAAATTCCCATCCAGTTTACCGACGATGCGACCGAGTGTGCGTTATTCTGGAAGATTCGGAAAGGACTGTTTCCCTCGGTGGGCGCCATTCGGAAAACCGGAACAACGGTGATTATCGAGGATGTGGCCTTTCCGGTTCCGCATCTGGCTGCTGCGACACTCGATTTGCAGCATTTGTTCGAAAAATGGGGCTATCACGAGGCGGTGATTTTTGGTCATGCGCTGGAAGGAAACCTTCATTTTGTGTTTACCCAGGATTTTTCGACCGATAGCGAGGTGGAGCGTTACAGCCGTTTCATGGCCGACGTGGCCGAATTGGTGGTCAGCAAATACGACGGCTCGCTCAAGGCCGAGCACGGCACGGGCCGCAACATGGCGCCATTTGTGGAGATGGAGTGGGGGCGCGAAGCTTACGAACTAATGCAGCGCATCAAACGCATTTTCGATCCCGGGAATTTGCTCAACCCAGGAGTCATTCTGAACAATGACCCTGAAGCACATCTGAAAAATTTGAAACCAATTCCGGCGGCACATGAAAAAATCGACAAATGCATCGAATGTGGCTTTTGCGAGCCCAACTGCGTGTCGGCCGAGCTGACTTTGACGCCGCGGCAGCGTATTGCCGTGTACCGCGAGATGGCTCATTTGGCCAGAACCGGAAAGGAACCACATATTGCCGCATCACTTTCAAAAGCTTATCAATACTCCGGAAACGAGACTTGCGCCACCGACGGACTGTGTGCACTGGCTTGTCCGGTAAAAATCGATACCGGTAAATTGATCAAGAACCTGAGGATGGAACAAATCGGTGAAACCCAAAATCGCGCCGTTTGGATTGCCGACCGGATGGCCGGAACAACAGCCTTTGTGCGAACCGCGCTTTCGGCAGTCGGGTTTTTTCATGCTGTGCTGGGAACTTCGCTAATGAAAGGCATTTCCGGAGGAATGAGAGCCGTTTCGGGCAACCGCATTCCGCTGTGGAACGAGTTTATGCCGCTCGGTGCAAAGAAAATAGCAACAAATCAGTCGATTCAGTCGGTCCGGAAAGTGGTGTATTTCCCCTCGTGCATCAACCGGGCGATGGGCGTCTCAAAAGAGCAGCGGAACGAAAAGCAGCTTTCGGAAAAGATGCTCGAACTGCTCAATAAAGGCGGTTTCGAAGTGATTTATCCGGAGAAAATGAACGCTCTGTGCTGCGGAATGGCCTTTTCGAGCAAAGGTTACACCGAAGCCGGAACCAAAAAATCGAACGAGCTCGAAGCCGCTTTGTTGAAAGCCAGCGAAAACGGGAAATATCCAGTGTTGTGCGACATGAGTCCGTGCCTCTTCACGATGAAGGAAAACATGCAGTCGGGACTGAAATTATACGAACCCGTTGAATTTATCCTCGATCATTTGCTGCCTCATTTGGAAATTATACCAACGGATGAAACGATTTCGGTATTTCCGGTGTGTAGCATGAAAAAAATGGGACTGGAGGGCAAGCTGGTTGAACTGGCCGAGAAATGTGTTGCCAAAGTGGTGGTTCCCGAAACCAATTGCTGCGGTTTTGCCGGCGATCGCGGATTTTCATTTCCGGAGTTGAACCAACACGGTTTGCGCGACCTGAAAATACAGCTTCCGGCGGAAGTCAAACATGGCTATTCGACAAGCCGCACCTGCGAAATCGGGTTAAGCCTGCATTCGGGCGTCTCGCACCAGTCGATTGTTTATTTGGTCGATCGGGTGAGCCGGGCCAAACAATCAATGGATTAAAAATTTCTAGTAGGGAAAATCTGTCGGTAGAAATGTGAATTTTTGAGTTACGTTTTGTCCCGCAAGGGACAATCGGCAGGTTTATTTCCAATCATTCTACTAATCCATCTTTTCGAACGGAACAGGAAATCAAGATTAAAACAGTTTCTAAATTTTAAACGGCCGCAAGTCTGGGTGTTTTTCTTTGGATTGTTAACTTTGCCTAACCTAAACCAAAACCAACCTGTATGATTTCGCGACGAACGGCCCTAAAAACAGGGATAACAGCTTTTGCCGGAACTTTCCTGATCAGTCCGAAAACCCTTAGTGCATTTCAGAAATCCCAAACTTTTCCGGTTCGTGTCCTTACCAAAGGCCCCAAATTTCATTGGTTTGGCTATTACGACAAGCTTCAGTTTGATCCGTCGGGTCGGTATGTGTTGGGCATGGAAGTGGATTTCGAGCACCGGTCGCCATTGGCTGATGATGAAATCCGTATCGGAATGGTCGATCTTCAGGACAACGACCGATGGATTGATTTGGGATCGAGCCGTTCGTGGGGCTGGCAGCAAGGCTGCATGTTGCAATGGATTCCGGGCTCTAAATCAGAGGTGATCTGGAACGACCGCGAGGGCGATCATTTTGTGAGCCGGGTGCTGAACATCAAAAGTGGCAAAATGCGCACGTTGCCCAAAGCTGTTTATGCCTTGAGTCCCGATGGAAAATGGGCGATTGGAACCGAGTTTTCGCGCATCCAGAACTTGCGTCCGGGCTACGGTTACGCCGGCGTGAACGATCGGTTCGAGGAAGTAAAGGCGCCCAAAGAAATCGGTTTGTACAAGTTGAATCTTCGTACAGGCGAACATCGTTTGTTGTTTTCGCTGGCCGATTTGGCTTCCATTCCGCACAAAGGCGCTTCGGTGGCCGACAATTTTCACTGGTTCAATCATTTGCTGGTGAATACCGATGGCACACGGTTTACGTTTTTGCATCGCTGGCGCCCCGTGCGAACCGATCGCCAGAAAATGGCAACGGGTGGTTTTATAACCCGCATGTTCACGGCTTCGGCTTCGGGCGATGATCTGTATTGCATCGATCCCTCCGGATTTACTTCACATTTTATCTGGAAAGATCCCGGTCACATCAATGCGTTTACCCAGCCTGAAGGACAGCCGCAGGGATTTTATATTCTGGAAGACAAAACCGGAAAGTACGAACGTGTTGGTGCCGAAAAAATGCCGGTAAACGGCCATCAGACTTATCTGCCGCAGGGCAACGGACAAGAATGGATTTTGTGCGACAACTATGCCAACACACGCAACCGCAATCAAACACCTTATCTGTATCATGTTCCGACTGATCGGCGCATCAATCTCGGCGATTTCCCACTTCCGGAGGAATACAAAGGCGAATGGCGCTGCGATTTGCATCCGCGGTTCAGTGCCGACGGTCAAAAAGTGTGCATCGACTCACCACACGGCGGAAATGGCCGCCAGCTGTACCTGATTGATATCAGTCAGGCGTTTTAGTGTTTAATCCTCAAAAATGAAATACAATGAATGTGTCCAGATTATCTTTCCTGAAAACTGTTTTTGCAGTTTTGATTCTTTTGCTGACGGCCGGTGTTCAGGCCCAAATCAGCCAAACAGATACCTTGCGGTTGTTTCTGATTGGAAACAGTTTTTCGCAGAATGCAGCCAAATATTTACCGCAACTGGCAGCAGAAGGCAATCATCCGTTAGTAATTGGTCGGGCCGAAATTGGAGGATGTTCGCTTCAAAAGCATTGGGAACTGGCCGAACTGGCGGAGACAGATCCGGCCAATCCGGCAGGGAGGCCATATAAAGATAAATCGCTGCGTATGCTGTTGTCGGAAGGGCGATGGGATGTGGTAACGATTCAGCAGAACTCCATGAATTCGGCGGATGTCAATACTTACAGGCCGTACGCCCGGAAATTGTACGATTTTATCAAATCGATTCAGCCCAACGCCAAGGTAGTTTTTCATCAAACCTGGGCTTACCGGATCGACTCGAAGGATTTCAGTCAGGTTGCTAATGGCGTTTTTGCCAAAAACTCTGATGAAATGTGGAAAAAATCGAGGGCTGCCTATCACGAGGTGGCGAAGGAGTTGGGCATTGCGATAATGCCGGTGGGCGATGCCATACAAAAAGTTGCCAAAAGCAAGAAATGGGGCTATCGGGTCGATTCGAAGTTTGATTTCGCCCATCCGGTGTATCCCAATTTGCCCGATCAGCAAAATTCATTTCATGTTGGGTATTATTGGGATGTGAACAAGAAACTGGCATTCGATTCGCACCACGCCAGCAATGCCGGATGTTTTCTGGGGTCGCTGGTTTGGTACCGGTTTTTGTTTGGAGAATCGCCCGAGAATCTGAAATTTGTTCCCAAAGATGTGCCCGAGGTATTCGGAAATCAGTTGAAGAAAGTAGCCAATTCGGTTGTTAAATAAGGTAAATCATCAGATTATGAAACACGTTTTGTTTTCTATTCTATTTTTCGTGGTATTAGGCGCCTTTGCCCAGGAAAAACTCGTAATTACTCACGGACCGTATCTTCAGCATTTGGGCGAGAACGGAGTCACGATTATCTGGACCACCAACCGGAATGCCGTTTCGTGGGTGGAGCTGGCTCCCGACGACAACACTCATTTTTACCTGAAAGAGCGCCCGAAATATTATTCGGCAGAATACGGCTTTAAAGATGTTTCCACCTTGCACATTATCCGGTTAAGTAATCTGACGCCGGGAACGACCTACCGTTATCGTGTTTATTCGCAGGAAGTGTTGAGCCATCAGGGCACCAAAGTGCAGTACGGAACGGTGGCAGCCACCAAAGTTTATGTATCAAATCCGCTGAAATTTACGACAACCGATCCGGCGAAGGAAAAGGAAATTTCATTTGTAATGGTCAACGATATTCACGGGAAAAACGATTTACTGGAGAATTTGCTGATAAAAGGAGACCATAGTACCGCCGATTTTGTCTTTTTCAATGGCGATATGGTGAGCGATATGCAAAGTGAAGAACAGTTGTTTGGTGGTTTTATGGATAAGGCGGTGGAGTTGTTTGCCAAAGAAAAGCCGATGTATTACGCCCGCGGAAACCATGAAACCCGCGGCAATTTCGCCAGCACTTTTCCTAAGTATTTTTCATCGCCATCCGGAAAATTGTATTACCTGCTTCGCCGCGGACCGGTTTGCTTTGTGGTTCTCGATTGCGGTGAGGATAAACCCGATTCGGACATTGAATACAGCGGAATTGTTGCTTTCGATCAGTATCGTGATGCGGAGCAGGGTTGGCTTCGTGGGGCAATTGAAAGTCCGGAATTTACCGAAGCACCGTTTAAAGTGGTTGTTGTGCACATGCCCCCTTTTGGCGGATGGCACGGTGAGGATGAGGTTTTGACGAAGTTTGTTCCGATTCTGAACGAGGCTCGCGTTGATTTGATGTTATGCGGACATTTGCACAAACACGCCAATCAGCAGCCCGGAAACGGAATCAATTTTCAGGTACTTGTCAATTCAAATACTGCCGTGGTGAGAGCCGAAGCAACTACAACGACGCTCGATTTAAAGGTCATTGGTGAAAAGGGTGAACTGATCGACCGGATTCAGTTGAAAAAGTAATATTCAGGATTGGCTGATTGTTTATTTTGTTTTTGGAATTATAAAATGATCCTAACGATTTGTTTGTCAATTTGAAGTCACCTGATAGTAATATTCTTTTGTGCTATAGAATAAAGGAACTACTAGTTTGTTTCAGAATTTAAGGCAAAGATAAATTCCTAAGCTGAAAGAGAAAGTCTAGAGATTAAAAAGGGTGTCCCCGCTTATGGAGACACCCTTTCATTTTTTATCAGGAGTAGTGATTAATTCTTGAGAATAAGTTTTTTTGTAATCGTGTTTGTTTGATCGCTTATTTCAACGAAATAGATTCCTGGTGCATTTCCGCCTAGATCCATAGTTTCGATCGGATCCATCAGGTTCATTTTCTTCATAATCTCTTCTCCGGTTACCTTGAAAATTCTGACAGAAGGACGATTAAAACCAGATGTTTCGATTTTGATCAGGCCTTTGCTGGGATTCGGATAGACACGGACATCAAAGTTTTGCGTTAAATCCTCGACACTAACCGGAATTTCAACTTTAATGTTGAAGCTAATTTCCCTGGTATCGGTTCCGCTGTTTTCAGTTCCGCCGTTATCCTTTAATTTTACATGGATTGTGGTTTCTCCATTTAATCCATCTGCAATTTTCAGTTTCAGTTTGGCTGTTGGCTGACCTTTGGTATAATCCACAACAATTTCAGGAATAAGGTTCTTATTATCGGCTGTGGCAACAATAGATTCAATATCCTGAGCCATACAGTTACTCACCGGATCAATTCCTGTCAAGGTTACTGTTACTTCTTTGCTGTTTTTAAGAACAGTCAGATTTGAAGGTTGATCAACTGTAGGAGCGAGATTTTTTGTATTGGTTATCGTATAGCTGGCTCCTGTAAAATTGATGGAGTAATTGGTTCCAAGAGATAAAGTTCCCTGTAATATTGGATAAACTCCGGGGGTATTACCAACGGTGCGGGTCAATGTTCCGGTAAACGTATCGGTACCGACAAGCGATGGTTCAAACGAATAGCTTAATGCCTGTTCGGGTTGATCGCAGATTCGGCTTGCATTTTTAGCGGTAACGGCAATAACTTTTGGCGTAATATCCGCTTTTAAATTTGGGAGCGATAATACATAGTTAGCAACTTTATCCCCGGAAATGGTCATTGCAGTTGAAACAGGAATTTCTGTTCCGACACTGGTTTGGCTGAATGTTCCGCTTGTTGCATTGTTCAGAGTAATCACATCCGAATTGATTGTTCCGGACAATGTTCCTCCGGCTAACACAGCATTGGCATTTCCATCATAAATTTTTGATGCCGCAGTAATTCCCGCAACAAACAATGGTTTGCGATTTACAGTCAATGTCTGGCTTACAGTTGCTGCCGGAAGATAGTTGGAATCACCGGACTGTGATGCTGTAATTACAGCAGTTCCAGCTCCGATAATGTTAACCGTATTTCCTGAAACAATGGCCACATCAGAGTTGGTGCAGGTGTAACTAATTGTCAGACCTGAATTCGAAGTTGCCGACAGGATGAAAGGTTCATCACCATAGGTTTTGGGAGCCAACGCATTGAATACAATGGATTGACTGGCTTGGGTTACGGTGAATGTTCCGGCGACATATTCAAACTTGTAGTTGTTGTCGCTTCCGGCCTGAGCTGTTATTGTATTAGGATAAACTCCTGGAAGCGTCGTTGCATTAACAGTTGTACTGACAACGGGTTTTACATCCAGAACGGCTTCGCTTTCACCGTTTTTCCATCCACTGTAGGTGACAGTTAGATCAGGATTATTTTCCCCATAAGCTTTAGTCTTATTATCGGCTTTAACAGTTAACGGTGCTTTGTTTACAATGAAGTTGGCAGGAACGTTTACTATGTAGTAATTGTCGTCAAGGCCGCCAGTCATGGTAATTGAACTGATATAGGTTCCTGCATTGGTGTACCGGGTTACTGATGTTGAAGGATAAGGTATGTAATCCAAATCAGATTCATCATCGCCGTTCATAAAGCCGGTATAACGGTAGGTCAATGTTGGATTCTCATCACCATAGTTTTTTGTTTTTTGGTCAAGCCAAATAACAAGTTTACCTTTATTTACAGTGAAACTTGCCGAAACATAGGTGAAATCGTAGTTATTGTCGCTACCTCCTGAAACTGTGATGGCATTCTCATAGGTTCCGACAGGTGTTGTATCGGCTATGATGGTAGAAGCCGTTGGTTTGGTGTTCAAAACTGATTCCGTTTCTCCATTCTTCCAACCGCTATACTGGAAGGTAAGCGACGGATTAGGTGCTCCAAAAGCTTTTGACTGGGAATCGGCAGTAACGGTCAGCATCGCTTTTGTTATCTCGAAGTCGGCAGGAACATACGAGAACGCGTAGTTATTATCAGCTCCGCCCGAAACGGTGATCACTTCGGTGTAAGTACCAACAGAAGTTGTATTTGTCACTGTTGTTGATGCTGTGGGTTTGGTATCCAGATCGGATTCATCGTCGCTGTTTTTCCATCCGCTGTATTTGAATGTCAATGCAGGATTGACATCACCGTAAACTTTGGTTTTATCGTCAGCGGTAACGGTGAGTGTAGCAGCGGTTACTTCAAAGTCGGCAGGAACATACGAGAACGCATAGTTATTATCAGCACCTCCTGAGACGGTGATCACATCGGTGTAAGTACCTACAGAAGTTGTATTTGTCACAGTTGTTGATACCGTTGGTTTGGTATCCAGATCGGA
>CAYRBM010000196.1:0-9595 GCA_964422425.1 uncultured Odoribacter sp. | reverse complement strand
ATATACCTCCGACCAAGGGTTTTACCTGGGCGAACACGGTTGGTTCGACAAACGGTTTATGTACGAAGAATCGTTCCGTACCCCATTGATGATGCGTTTACCTTCAACCATTAAAAAGGGTAAAATTGATCAGTTGATACAAAATATCGATTTTGCACCCACTTTCCTGGATCTGGCAGGAGTCGCAATTCCCGAAGCCATTCAGGGTAAATCATTGGTCCCGCTCTTAAAAGGCGAAACAGAAAACTGGCGTCAGGCAATTTATTACCACTACTACGAATATCCCGGGCCTCATTCAGTAAAACGTCATTACGGTGTCAGGACTGATCGATACAAACTCATTCATTTTTATAATGATGTCAATCAGTGGGAGTTGTACGATTTGCAGGAAGATCCGTCGGAAATGAATAATTTATACGGACAAAAAGGTTACGAGGAGATTACACAATCACTCTTCAATCAACTGGTGGATTTGCAAAAACAATACAACGACACGACTGCGGTTGACGTGCGGCTGAATTAATAAAATACAATCAAAATGATTCTAAAAAAGCATACACTTACATTTATTTTAGCCATTCTGTCGTTTGTGTTTTGTTCAGCACAAAGCAATTCGCGTCCGGTTAAACTTTTTATCCTGGGCGGACAGTCGAATATGGATGGTTGCGGTGTATCGGAAGAACTTCCGGCGAAATATCTGGTTCATCCTGAAAACACCATGACCTGGGATAACAGTAAGCAATTGTGGGTGACACTTGGGAAGGACTCTTTTGCTGAAAAACGAAAAGGAAAATTTGGACCTGAAATCGCGTTCTCGCATTTGTTGGCGAGAAAATTTCCCGATTATACCATTGCCATTGTGAAAACATCGGCCGGTGGAACCAAACTATGGAAACACTGGCTTCCCGAACAGCCCATGTATAGCCGTTTTCTGAAAAATATGGAGAATGCCCTTCAGCAACTTAAAGACAGTGGCGTGGTGACCGAAGTTTGTGGTATGTTGTGGATGCAGGGCGAGTCGGACGCCGAAACCATTGAATGGGCAAACGCCTACGAAAACAACCTGAAAATACTTTTTGACGATGTGCGAAAACAAACCAAAAAAGATGATCTTCCGATTGTAATGGGGCGCATTTCGATTGGGTTGCTACGCGAAACTCCCTGGAGTTTTGATTTTGCCGAAACAGTTCAAAAAGCACAGGAGAAAGTGGCTTCAGCCGACAAAAATGTGTTTATTATCAATACCAATAAACTAAAAACACTAAAAGACAATACACATTTTAATTCCGAAGCACAACTATGGCTTGGAACTAAAATGGGAAAAATCATGATCAGGGAAATAAAATAATCTACTTCCTGTTCAATTTTGCTTAAAACAAAACACCTCCGTTAGTTGAAACTCGCGTATCGAATAAATTAAGAATCTTATAAATACTAAATCTAAACTATTTATAAGATTCTTAAACCAGAAAGCTACTTCATGTAACAGTTTTCAATGCAATGTTTGGAAATTATTAAATGCCATTATATCAAATTGTTAATTTTTGTATACTGCGCAGCGAGTAGAATTAAGTCATAGATATTAAAATGTTATTATTATAAGGGTAATTATTTAATTATTCTTATATTTTTACAGTAAATTAAGTGAAATATAATATGAAATAAATAAGTCCTTAATTCAATATTGGGTACTTTTAGCATTTAATTAATTCTTTTGTAATAGTTTTATTATTTGTTTAATTGATTTGTATTCAAAGAGTAAGTGATTGATAATCCAACTTAGTAGTTGTTTGTTAATTGGAATATTTATTCTCTGATATAAAATATATGCAACTAATTAAAATAGTATTATAAAGATTTTGAATTGTTTTGGCTAATTAGAGTTCTTTGACATTTATAGAAAAACCGGGATTTAGTGCAAAAGCAATGTTCATAAAATATCTGCAATCTCATGTTCATGTTGTTTTGTTCTTTTCAAATTTGTGATTGAAAAGGATCTCCTTAGAATGGCTTTAGAATAGAATAAAGCTTGTTATGTTGTGGTCAGATTTTTAAAGCTTCATAGATAATCACACTGGTCTTAAATGATCCTGTAATTTTTTTTTTTTTTCATGGTAAAGTGGATGTAAGATTATTGATAAGACATGAGTGTTACGGAATAAAGATAAATCGCTAATTCATGCAACTGCTGCCAATATACCCTTTGGGGCTTCGGTGAAGTTGGATTTTTTAGGGTTGTATTATGGATAGTGTACGAAAAGTATGCATGTCAGCAGATAATTTTTTGACTAATCATTTACTACAAACCATTTATTTAATCGATGTGCAGGCTGGGTCAGCGCAAATCGAACTGCAGGAGATTAAATACATGAGTTTTAAATGGTATTCTCTGCCTTCCAATTAGAATAATCAAATCAATTAATTTAAAATGAAAATTATGAAAAAACGAAAGTTGTATTTCCGCAGTATTCTCAAAACATTAAGGCTTTTCCGGAGTTTTAATGCATTTTTTCTCTTAGCATTCCTGTTAATCCTGAACGTTCATGCCGTTGGACAAAGTAATATAACAGGCATTGTTACAGATAATTCAAACCAACCGCTACCAGGTGTTACTGTCCTGTTAAAAGGGACAGCAATTGGTAATGTTACCAATTCAGATGGTTTTTATACAATTCCTAATGTCCCTGCAAATGGAATCCTGGTATTTTCTTTTATTGGAATGCAAACTCAGGAAATAAAAGTTGGGAATCAAAAGGTCGTAAATGTTGTTTTGGAAACTAGTACCATTGGTTTAGATGAGGTTGTTGCCATCGGTTATGGCACGCAAAAAAAAGTCAATTTAACCGGAGCGATTTCGGTGGTATCCAATGCAGCAATTGAAGAACGTCCGGTGTCCTCTGTTCAACAGGCTTTACAGGGACTTGTTCCGAATCTGAGTATTTCGGTTAGCGCTTCCGGCGGTGAGCCAGGCGGTGAGATGAATATGAACATCAGGGGAATCCAATCGTTCGGTGGCAGTTCTGCTCCTTATGTGCTGGTAGATGGAATTCCTATGGGAATTAACGACATTGATCCGAATGACATTCAATCCATCTCTGTTCTGAAAGATGCTGCGTCCTCGGCAATCTATGGTGCCCGTGCATCTAACGGAGTTATTCTGATCTCAACAAAAACAGGGAAAGACAATAAAACAGGAGCTAAAGTTTCCTATTCCACCAACTTTTCTTTAACAAGTCCGCTAAATCTCCCTGAAATGGCAGATGCGATGAGCTTTGCACTGGCGATGAATGATGCTGCAACAAACATTGGTTCATCTCCCTGGTATTCTGCTGATGCTTTGGATCGGTTAGCACAAAATATTGCCAATCCGGGCAGCGCTGTTGAAATGTATGGAAAGTCAAATGGGCTTACATGGGACATAAGTAACCTGGGGCTCAATGCGGCGGCCAATAATGACTGGTATGATATTTATTTCAAAAAGTTTAGCACCCGGCAGAAACATAACATCAGTGTCTCCGGAGCAAGTGGAAATATTGATTATTATTTATCAGCTGGATTCTACGATGAGCAGGGATTATTTAAGGAATGGGAAGATTCGTATTCCCGTTACAACTTCGATGGAAAAATTAGTTCTCAGGCTACTTCGTGGCTTAAGATTTCAGCATTGTTTAAATACAATAATGACGTGCAAGATTTTCCATGGGCTACTGACGGTCGCGCTCGAATTTATGATTTAATAACCAAAATTAAACCAACGATGCCGGCAAAGTATCCCGGAACTGACATATGGACCAATGAAACCAATATTCAAACGAGGAATAATACGAGAGATGTGACCAATGGCAAGCAAATGGTTCTTTCTCCCAGAATTTCGATTGAACCGGTCAAAAACTGGGTGACAAATGTGGATCTGAATTACATTTTAAATACTGATCAGAATACCAAAACATCTTTAAGTAGTTCATGGGTTAGACCTAATGGTGAATTAGCTTTCAGTCCAGCTCAGGCATCGACATCATACAGACCAACCATAAATACCAACGAATATCTATCTCCGACCGTTTACTCAAATTACTTTAAGAACATTGGTAAACATTATATGTCGGTAATGGCAGGTTATCAGCAGGAAGTTTACAAGTATTCCAATTTGTTGGCTCAGGCTGATTATTTGCTCAGCGATGCAATTCCTTCAGTAAGTACGGCTGTTGGAACAAAAACTGTAACAGATGAAATCGGGCACTCTGCTACACAGAGTTTTTTTGGAAGGATTAACTACAATTTCGATGAAAAATACTTTTTGGAGGCTAATTTCCGTGCTGATGGTTCCTCCCGTTTTGAGCCTGGTAAACAATGGGGTAATTTTCCTTCTGTTTCAGCCGGATGGGTTTTATCAAAAGAAAACTTTTTCCCGCTGAAGGATCTAATCGATTTTTTCAAAATCAGAGCTTCTTATGGTTCTTTGGGTAATCAAAATGTTGCCAATTATCTTTATGTTCCAACCATGTCAGTCTCAGAAAGTTCGTGGCTGTTTGGTAATTCGCGGCTGTGGACAGTGGGATCGCCTAACCTGACCAGTGTCGATCTTACCTGGGAAAGAGTTAGTACCACGGACATCGGATTTGATTTTAGGCTATTTGATGATCGTTTGTCAGGTACTTTTGACTGGTATGAAGCTTATACAACAGATCTTGTTGGTCCGGGAGATATTCTTCCAGTATTGCTTGGAACCAGCGTACCGAAGACCAACAGTGGAGAAATAAGAACCCGTGGATTTGAAGTGGAGCTTTCCTGGAAACATAAAGTACGTGATTTTTATTACGAAATCAGCGGGGTTTTGTCGGATAATCAGAGCGTGGTCACAAAATACAATAATCCAAACAATTTATTGAATACCTCTGCCAGCAGTACTCCGAATAACTATTATGTGGGGCAAAAATTGGGCGACTTATGGGGCTATGAAACCGCAGGTTTTTTTCAAACGGCAGAAGAAATTGCCGGTTGGGTTAACCAGTCTGCTATATACGCTGGTACTTGGAGAACGGGTGATTTGAAATACGTTGATCAGGATGGTGATGGTTTTGTAAACTATGGAAACAATACGGTTGATAACCATGGTGATATGCGAGTGATGGGAAATCAAACACCACGTTTTAATTATGGCTTTAATCTTAGTGCTGCATGGAAAGGGTTTGATATAGCTCTGTTTTTTCAGGGAGTAGGCAAGCTCGACTTATGGCTTTCGGAATCAGATAATGGAAATTATTTCAGGGGACCGGCTAACGGACCATTGCATGCTACCGTTTTAACCGAACACCTGGATTACTGGCGCGATGATTCAAGCCCGCTGGGAGCAAATCCTGATGCCTATTTTGCTAAGCCTTATTCTGTTTTTACCGGTGAGAATAATAAAAACTACCAGATTCCTAATGACCATTTTATGCAGAATGGTGCCTATTTGCGTTTGAAAAATTTGCAATTGGGATATACCATACCGAAATCTCTTACCCAAAAGATTAAAATCGAGAATGTAAAAATTTATGTATCCGGTGAAAATCTCTTCACTTTTACAGACCTGATGCTTTTCGATCCTGAACAAACGGCCAGAGGGGGGATTGGAGATGCAAAAATCTATCCGTTGTCAAAGATATACTCCATGGGGCTAAATATTAACTTCTAAAAATTGAACAGAAATGAAAAAAGTACTATATACATTAATCATAGTTTTGGGCATAGTTACAAGCTCATGCAACGATTTGCTTGAAAAAACACCACTGGATCAGATTTCAGACCCCCAGTTCTGGCAAACAGACGGTGATCTTGAATTATACATTAACAGTTTATATGCAAATTTTCAGGGATGGAATGGAGTTGGAGCAGGTGGAACTGCTCTTCCAGATAACGGAACTGATATCCTTATCTGTACTGGTAATTATTTATCGACCAAAAACAGGATTGATGGTGTGATTACTGTGCCAACAACAGGTGGAGGTTGGGTCTGGACCAATGTGCGGAATGTGAATTATTTCCTTGAGAATGCTGAAAGGGTAACTTTAGGTGCAAATAGAGATCAATATATTGGAGAAGGTCATTTTTTCAGGGCATGGTTTTATTTTGAATTGCTGAAACAGTTTGGCGATTTACCGATTATTACCAAGACGCCTACTGTTAATGATCAAGATATTTTGTATTCTTCACGTAGTTCAAGAACCGATGTTGTAAATTTCATTATTAGTGATCTGGATGTTGCCATTTCGAAAATGAAATCTAAGACTGGTGTTGCAGCCGGTCGTTTGCACAAAGATGTTGCATTATTATTTAAATCGAGGGTTTGCCTGTATGAAGGAACATGGGAGAAATATCATAAAGGTACCGTTTTTGAAGGGAAAACTGATGGTATAGAATACCTGACCTTGGCGGCTGCAGCTTCAAAAGCTGTTATGGACGGAGGACTTTTTTCGCTCGTTACAGGTAATGTTAAAAGTGTTTACTACGAACTTTTCAATCAAGTCGATTTAACCAATAATAAAGAAGTGTTGTTTTGGGAACAATCCAATTTTCTTACTTTCGGTGCCAATTTCGGAAATCAGATGTGGAATTGGCCACATGCCAGTGGGTATACAAGGGAATTTGTGCGCTCTTACCTGTGTACTGACGGTTTGCCTATCTCGCTCAGCCCTCTTTATAAGGGTGATGCTGACCTTAGAGATGTCGTCATTAACCGCGATCCAAGATGTGTACAAACAATTATGAATCCTGGCGATGCAATGACAATTAGTTTAACAAATGATACAACGAAGTTTGTAACGCCTTATTTAGCTGGTCAGAACCAGTGTCCGACTGGCTATGAGTCACAGAAATATCGCCGTCCACAGCTCGATCCTGCACGAGCCGACTATAGTCAGGATTTGGCATATATTTTTTTCAGGTATGCTGAAGCGTTACTTAATTATGTAGAAGCCAAAGCGGAATTGGGACAATTAACTCAGGCAGATGTCGATTTGACTATCAATAAGCTAAGACAACGAGTTGGAATGCCGAATCTCGTCTTGAGTGCAATCCAAACCGATCCGGCATGGCCTGATTATGGCTATACATTGACTCCTGCCCAGCAGGAAATCAGACGGGAGAGAGCAGTTGAAATGGCAGCTGAAGGACATCGGTTAAACGATCTGATGCGCTGGAGAGCACATAAATTGTTTGTTGGGAAGAGGCCACGGGGAACAAAATACACTGCTGAATTGAAAAAAGTTAACAGCGCAATGAAGTCAGATTCAGAAGGATATATTGATCCGTATAGTGGGGCAGTACTCAGTGGACCTGGCAGTACATACGGGTTTGATCCGGCTAAACATTACCTATTGCCACTACCAATAAATGAGTTAACGATAAATGAAAATCTAAAACAGAACCCTGGGTATTAAAAGTAATTGGTTCTGATATTCTTCTCAGTTTTGAAGAATGTTGAATATAAAACTGGGCAATGGCGAGGGTAATTTTTTTAACCTTCGACTTTGCCCAGCTTTTATCATTAATTAGTGAACTGATTAATCCATATTTTTCGCTGATTTTCTATTTGCGATGATAAATGGGTCTATCATTTTTCTATGAACCAGCCTTACAAAACACCATATTCTTTAAATTATACTGATCACGGAGAACTTATAAAAAAACATACTATGTTTCAAAAAACAACTTATATACGCAGAAGAAAAGAGCTGAAAGAAAAAGTAGGTAAAGGGTTAATCTTGTTTTTGGGAAACGAGGAATCGTCCATGAACTATACCGACAATACTTATCATTTCAGGCAGGACAGTACTTTCCTTTATTACTTTGGAATTCAACGTCCGGAACTGGCGGCAATTATTGATGTTGATAACGATACCGAAGTTATTTTTGGCAACGAATACACGGTTGAGGATTTTGTTTGGCGTGGGCCTCAGTCATCTATTGCCGAGCAAGCTGAAATGTGCGGTGTGAGCACGGTTATGCCTGCCGATACTTTGTTTCAGGTGATAAACAAGGCAAAACAAATGGCTCAGACCATTCATTTTTTGCCCTTGTACCGTCCTGAAAATAAAATTAAACTACAGGAATTATTGGGTGTTGCTCCACGCGAAGTTGCCGGAAAATTCTCGATCGAACTGGTGAAAGCAGTTGTTAGCCAACGCGAATTTAAAACCGAAGAAGAAATTGTGGAACTTGAAAAGGCGGTAAATGTATCGGTCGATATGCATGTTGCTGCAATGAAATTTGCAAAACATGGAATGACCGAAGCACAGGTTGCCGCCGAGATTCATAAAATTGCACTGGCTGCCGGAGGAAATATTTCCTTCCCGATAATTGCCACAAGAAACGGGCAGACCTTGCACAATCACTTTCACGGAAATACCATTCAGGAAGGTGACTTATTCCTGATTGATGCCGGTTTTGAAAACCAGTTGTGTTACGCAGGCGATTTGTCGAGTACCATTCCGGTGAGTAAAAAATTTACTTCGGTTCAAAAAGAAATTTATCAACTGACTCTCGATTCGCACCAGGCTGCTATCGATGCGCTGGGGCTGAATGTTCCTTTCCGTAATGCACACCGGGCTGCCTGTACAACTATTTTCGATGGCTTAAAAGCGATGGGTTTCACCAAAGGAAATACCAGCGATGCTTTTGAGGCTGGAGCTCACGCGTTGTTTTTCCCCTGCGGAACGGGTCACATGATGGGCTTGGATGTTCACGATATGGAAGACCTTGGCGAAGTATGGGTGGGCTACGATGGCCAACCCAAAAGCACTCAGTTTGGTTTGAAATCCTTGCGTCTGGCAAAACCCTTGCAACCAGGGCACGTGTTTACCATCGAACCGGGTATTTATTTTATTCCTGAATTGATTGATTTGTGGCGAAGCCAGAATAAATTCAATGAGTTTATTAATTGGGATAAGGTTGATACGTACCGCAGTTTTGGCGGAATCAGAAACGAAGAAGATTTTGTAATGACCGAAAAAGGGGCAAAACTTTTGGGGAAAGCCAAGCCGAAATCAATTGAAGAGATTGAAGCCATTCGGGCGGAAATGGATTAGCAACTATTTACCGTGTCGCAAAGGATAAAAAATGCAAAAAACTAAATTCATGCTTAAACTATTCGCAGCTTTCTTGTTTTCGTTGCTTTTTCTGTCAACACCAGCTGTTGCGAAGGATCGTAATTTTACCCGTCAGGACACTTTGCGCGGAAGCATTACTCCCGAACGAGTCTGGTGGGACTTAACTTACTATCATTTAAGCGTGAATGTAAATCCGGCCGACAGTAGTTTTGCCGGTACAAATAAGATTGCTTACCGCGTGCTCGAAACGGGTAATATCATGCAGATCGATCTTCAGCCACCCATGAAAATTACCCGTGTTTCGCAAAAGGACTCGAACCTGAAATTCAGGAAAGATGGAAATGCCTGGTTTGTGGAATTGAAAGAGCAACAGAAAGCTGGCAGTGTAACCGATTTACTGGTTGAATTTGAAGGTAAGCCACAGGTTAGCAAACGTCCTCCCTGGCAAGGTGGTGTTAGCTGGGGAAAGGATGAAAATGGGAATCACTGGATTGTTACCGCCAACC
>CAYRBM010000195.1:0-9647 GCA_964422425.1 uncultured Odoribacter sp. | reverse complement strand
AAGGAAATCATATCTCAGGTAGACAGTATATAGATTTTGGAAAAATTATTCCAATACCTGATGGTCTTGAAATCAATCTAAACGCTATATCCCACGGAATTTTCGAATTGTTGTTTTACGGCAAAGAAAAACCTGATGAATATGATTTAAAAATGATTCAAGATTATATCTCGATTGGCTCACTGGAGGAAATCAGAGAAGCAGGAAACGATGCAATTAAAATAAACACTAACTTAATTAATTATGGATTTCCAACTTGGACAGAGTGGTGTCCTTCCAATTGGCGTGTTAATTCCAATGCATATTATCAATCGAAGAATGCTAATAATAAAATTTCTTTTTCTACGGATTGGAATGACGTTCTGTACCTAATGACCACGTTGAGTCTAATGAATCCTGATTTAAAGCTGAAATATACATGCAGTGACATGACGGTGGTAAAAACTTATCTTCTTCAAAATGGTGAAATCTGCCATAAAGAAGAAAAACAACATAACTGGCCACATGAATAAATAAATTATAACATGTATTCAGAATCAAAAATTGTAGAATGGAAAGAAAAACCGTGGAATCCAGCTTCCAGCTGCGAAAAGATTTCAACAGGTTGCGCTAACTGTTATGCCGAAAAGACGGCCAAATGGCTGCAAAGGATGAATAAACCAGGTTATGCTGTAGGTTTTAAACTAACATTGAAAGAGGATTTACTCGACGAGCCAAAAAAATGGAAGACACCCAAGCGTGTCTTCCTGTGCTCGATGTCGGATATTTTTCACAAAGATATTCCGGACGAATTCATTTAAAAAGTGTTCAAAACAATGAATGATTACAAGCAGCATACGTTCATTGTGCTGACCAAAAGAGCAGAAAGAATGCTTGAGTTATCCGATGAAATCACTTGGACTGACAACATTTGGCTGGGTGTTACAGTTGAAGAAGCGAAGTACAAAAATCGCGTTGAATTGCTCCGGCAGACTGGTGCAAAAAAGAAATTCATTTGTGCTGAACTACTGATTGGTGATTTAGGTGAGGTTGATTTGACTGCCATGGACTGGGTTGTTGTAGGTGGCGAATCAGGGCCAAATTGCAGACCTTTGGAAGAATTCTGGGTAGTTAATCTTCGAAATCAATGCAAAGAACAAAATGTCATGTTTACATTCAAGCAATGGGGCGGCTTGAACCGAAAAGAAAAGAAAAGAAAACAGTTCGTTATTGCAGGAAGAATACTACCATGATTTGCCGCAGGTGATGAGAGATTGAATTAATGTTTTTTGTGGAGGCGGGTAACTGATATTAAAAATGTTTCAGGATTTTTATTCTGGGACATTTTTTATTTGCGGGTTATGGTATGAAAAAGAATTAATGGAAAGGGAATGAAGGAGTTTTTAAAAAATATTATTGGAACTTCAGCATTTTAGAAAATTTGTACTATTTTTTGTACTACAAATAAAAAACCACCGTAAACGCTTGATTTACAGTGGTCGATTTTCAATATTGTCGGTTTGGAGGGACTCGAACCCTCGACCCGCTGATTAAGAGTCAGCTGCTCTACCAGCTGAGCTACAAACCGAAATCAACGGCGCAAAAGTAACAGTTTGTTTGCATTTTCAAAAAATTAATCGGGTAAATTCCGCAATTAATCAATCTATATTGCCCATGCAAAGTTTTAAGCAGTATAAATTACACTTTCTCCGGATATTTTAACGTTTAATGTCTATTGACAAGCTGTTCACGAAATAATACCTTTGTAAGCCAATCATCACTTGCATGGAAATTTTAACCTACATACCTGAAGGATTTATCAAGTTTTTCCTGGTGCTCATTTTCTCGTTGCTCATTGGCCTCGAACAACGCCGCCACCACATAGGGGAAAATGAAGATTTACTTTTTGGAACTGACCGTACTTTTACCTTTATCGGGTTGCTGGCCTACGTTCTTTTCATTGCCGATCAGGTCAATTATATTCCATTCCTGGTTGGGTTCTGCATAATCGGTCTTTTGCTTTCCATTCAATATTTTCACAAAATAGGGCAAAATGGCAATTACGGTTTAACCAGCACTATACTGGCTCTACTCACTTACTGCATTCCAATCATGGTATTCACGCAGCCTGTTTGGCTGGTGCTGTCGTTTATCGTGGCCCTGATGATGATAACAGAACTTAAAAGTCACTTTATCACACTTTCAAAAAAAGCCTCAGAAGAGGAGTTTATTACTTTAGCCAAATTCATTGCCTTTGCTGGCATAATTTTACCTCTTCTGCCTGAAGAAAATATTTCTGAGCATATCCCTATTTCTCCCTATCATCTTTGGTTAGCAATTGTTGTCGTTTCAGGAATATCCTATGCCAGTTATCTCTTAAAGAAATTCGTTTTCCCTGATTCGGGTATTGTACTTACCGGAGTACTCGGCGGAATATACAGCAGCACCGCAACGACTGTAATTCTGGCCCGACAGGAAAAACAAGGACTAACAGGTTATCAAACTGTTTCAGCCATCATGATAGCCAATGGGATGATGTATTTGAGGATCCTTTTTCTGGCGTTTATTTTTAATCCACAAGTTGCCATTCAGCTTTTGATTCCATTCATTTTAATGTTTCTACTGGCTTTTGGCTTATCGCGATTTTCAAATAAAAAGGAATTATCTGATCCGAACAAGGATGGACAAACCGGAGAATTGCGCTCGGCAAAAAATCCGCTTGAATTCAGAACTGCCGCTATCTTTGGTGTTCTTTTCGTGGTATTTGCATTGATAACCGATATTGTTATTAAAAATTACGGAAGTGCAGGCGTAACAACACTGGCCTATATTGTTGGGATTACAGATATCGATCCGTTTCTGCTGAACCTGCTTCAGCAAAAAACAGGAATCATGCAAATGACCATTACTCTGGCTATCATTAATGCAACAAACAGCAATAATCTGCTGAAAATGATTTATGCTGTATCACTCAGCAGTAAATCAATCAGGAGAAGCTTAATTATTAATTTTTCAATTCTAATTACGGGCGGATTTATTTTGTCTGTTATCTTTTATTTACTTTAGCATCGTTCAATAACATTATAATAATAACTGCCATGAATAAACTGAGCGAAACACTACACAAAGCTCTTTTCCTAACAACAGTATTGGCCTTCGTTATTTTTAGCGGATGTAAAAAAGAAGAAGTTCCTGAAGTAATACCAGAAGCCAATGAGGTACATAAATTCATCTGGAACGGTCTGCACGATTATTACCTTTGGAATAGTCAGGTGGAAAACCTTTCTGCCAATAAATTCAGCAATCAGGATACACTGAATAAATTCCTGAACAAATACAACGATGAAGACGAACTCTTTACAAGCTTGCTATATAAATACAAAGAGGTTGACCGCTGGTCGTTTCTGGTTGAGGATGTACAAATTATTGACGATTGGATTTCGGGGACCTCGAAAACAATGGGATTCGATTTTATTCCGGTTCGGATTGGCACTTCAAACAATCTTTTTGGAGTTGTCAGATATATTTACAAAGGTTCGCCAGCCGCGAAGGCAGGGGTTAAACGCGGAGATATTTTCCTGACAGTGAATGATCAGCAATTAACCACATCCAACTACGTGGATCTGCTCCTAAAAACAGAAAATTATAAACTGGGATTTGCCACCATTGCCAACGGCACGATTTCGCTCAACAACCGAAGCGTAACGATGACTGCTGTGGAATTGCAGGAAGATCCTATTTGCCTGGATACAATTTTTACTTACAACAATCAGAAAGTTGGCTACTTGGTTTACAATGGTTTTAATTCTGATTTCGATATTCAGCTCAACACTGTGATCAAAAAATTTAAAGATGCCAACATCCAGCAAATGGTGCTCGACCTGAGATATAACGGAGGAGGATCGGTGCAAAGCAGCATCTATCTGGCTAGTATGCTCTACGGAACCGACAAATCGAAAATATTCTCAAAATCGCAGTACAACAGCGGGCTTCAGGCTGCCCTTGTCAATGAATACGGAGCAAGTTCACTCAACGATTATTTTACAGATAAAATTGAACAAACCGACAAAACTCCTGCAACGCCAATCAACACACTTAACCTTCAAAAAATCTATTTTATCGTTTCAGACTTTACCGCTTCAGCAAGCGAACTGCTGATCAACGGATTAAAACCTCACATGAATGTTAAAGTAATTGGACTTAACACCGAAGGGAAATATACCGGTTCGGCTACAATTAAAGACTGGGATAATAAAGGCAACGTGAATCCAAACCACAAATATGCCATGCAACCCATCATTGTAAAATACGCCAATTCAAACGGAGAAACTGATTATGTCGACGGATTAACTCCGAATATAATAGCAGACGAAGGTTTTGTAAGCCTTTTGCCTTTTGGCGATCCAAACGAAACGCTTCTTGCTGCAGTTTTGGCTGATATGAAAGGAATTACAGTTACTTCTCAAACACTAAAATCGGCTCCATTCGGGCTGCAGAAGATGGCCTTGAGCCGCGATTTCAAACCATTTAGAAATGAAATGTACGTGAATCCGAAGAAATTCAACCTTCAGAAATAAATCATGATTAAAAAAACTATGAGAAAGCTGCTGTGACTTGTTCCGGCAGCTTTCTTGTTTTTGTACGATATTAAAAGTTGTATATCAGTTAATATATATCAATTTGGTAGGCCGTTGATTACGAATTTGTTAAATTTAGACAATTCATCAAAGGGAGAAAATTATCCTAACTAATGAGAGCCAGACAGTAAGTGCTATTCTTTTAGTCATCTATCTAAAATTTTAAAACGTATGGCTATTCAAACTGACGAACAAAATTGCCGATCCGAATTACCAAGCGGTTCCGGTAATCCGGGCACCGAAATTATGTGTACACTTCCGGCTGAAGCCGCAAGCAACTATCAGGTTGTCGTTAAACTTTTGGAATCGGGGATGAATATTGCCCGAATTGATTGCGCTTTGCAAGATAAAGAGCTTTGGCTAAAAATGATTCATAATCTTCGGCGTGGGAGCTCAGCTTTAAAAAAAACCTGCAAAATCCTAATGCAACTCCAAGGACAGACACCCCGAATAGGGGAATTTCTTCCGCACACCTCAGCCATAAAGATCGATCCTTTACGCAACGAAAAAGGATTGGCCATTAAGAATGTACGAGTTAGGTTTGTATATGGGAAATGCACAGGAAAGGCCACCTGCATCGAAATTCCAATTGAAAAAGTCAGCAGTGATAACCTAACGGTTAACGATATGATCTATCTGCGCGATGCTGCGGGTCGTTCGCGAAAATTGGAGATTACCGGAATGGGCAAAAACTATATCGAGGCTGAAAGCAACAAATCTGTTTATCTTGAAAGCGGCATCAGGCTCATGTTTTTGCGCAGAAGCGAAATAACAGGTCATGCCACCATCTGCCAAATGCCCGAGAGTGAAATGCAAGTCAGACTGTTCACTAACGATGAGTTCATTTTAACTCCTCCCGGCACTATTGGGCAGCCAGCTATCCGCGACGATCAAAACCGTATTCTTGAACCGGTAAGAATCTCGTGCTCCAATGATGACATTTTCACGCTAGTTTCCTCGGAAGAAAGAATTCTGTTTGGCGATGGAAAACTGGAAGGATTAATTAAAAATGTAACCGCCAGAAGCATTAAAGGTACAGTGATCCGAGCTCCACAAAAAGGAGTTGAGCTTAGTCAGGGCCAAACCATTCATTTCCCTGATATTCCGGCACGTATTCCGCCACTCTCAGAAACCGACTACGGGAACCTTGCTTTTGCCATGCAACATGCCGATATGATAGGACTTCCCTGCATCGAGCATCCTGAAGAATTGAAAATGATTTATTCTTTTTTAGGCGAAATAAGCTCAGTGAGTAAACCGTTATTCCTTCCGGTTGAAACTGCCAGCGGCTACCAAAATCTGAATTCGATGCTGGAAGTAGCTAATAAGAAAGCTCCTCTGGGATTATTATTTTCTCCATTCAAAATAAGCTGTGAGCTGGGTTTTGAACGGTTTTCTGAAGTTCAGGAGTCCGTACTTTTGTTAGCCACCCAAACAAATATTCTGGTTGCAATCACTGATCCCATCCTGCAAAAGATGTGCAAACAAGGAATTCCTTCGCCATGCGAAATCAATACAGTTATTCATTACCGAAATGCGAACATTCTGTTTGTTGGCGAAGGAAACTTTACGGCAGAAGCTATCCGATTGACTTACTGCTTGCTTTCATTGAAAAATACCTGACGACTGAAGCTATTCCGAAGAAAAGCCAAAATACAACCAGACTCAATGCTAATTCAATCGCTATTACCATCCATGATTCAGCAGAGCCGTTCAATTCGCCCTGAAATAGAAGAATGGCACAAAAAATTAGCTCTGAAACGACTATTCCAAGAGAAAACATCAAAGTCCGCAACCAAACCGATGGATACCAAACACTTTTTGACTTAAAGTCTGGCCTTGCAATCCAAACTGATGAAACAATTAAAGGCAAGTAACAAAGCACAAACAGGCTAGTTCGGGCAATGGCAATAACCATAGCCATAAAAATCAAACCTGTCATGAAATAGAAAAATGGATACTTTATCCATTTTTGCAACGCTGATATTATGAAATTGATTCGAACCATTTTTGAAAATAACCTCCCAACAAGGGAATCAAACTTTGCTCACCTTTAACTGTTCCGACAAAACTGTAAATCCAAAAAACAAAGAGTACTCCCCACACAAAAATGTAGTAATCAGGGACCAAACGAGCCACTCCAAAACAAATAAACAGACCAAGCGATTGACGCAAATAAAAACTTGTCATCAAGTCTCTTTCTGAACGATTTAAAATAAACGCCAATATCCAGCCCAAAGGAGTGAAATGAGCCAGCATTGATTTTACCTTAGAATCCATAACCTGTAAATTTTCATAATCAAACAAAGAAAATAGCAACTCCTAAAACAGTAATAATTGCTCCCAAAATTTCTTTCCAATTAACTTTTTCTTTAAAAATCAGGATAGCAGGGGGAATGATCAGCACCGGAACAATAGCCATAATTGTTGCAGCAATGCCAGCCTGAGTATGCTGAATAGCTAATAGCGAAAATGAAACTCCCAAAAAAGGACCAAACACCGACCCCAAAGTGATTCGCTTCATGGCTGAACTGTTTTTTAAAGCTTTCCACATTTTCCCATAATGTCCGGTTATCAAAAAAATCAGCGCAAAGCCAGCCAAACCGGCAATTACCCGAATGTGAGAAGCAGCAAACGCATCGTATTCACCCATTCCTTTTTTACTCAGAACCAACCCAACTCCCTGCCCAATTGCACCGCCCAGTGCCAGTAAAATTCCGGTAAAACTATAATTGGTAGTTATTTTATGCTTCTTCTTCGAATCACTATCCTGCTTTTCCCGCTTCAAAATCACGATCGATATCCCTGAAAGGGTAACAATCATCCCAATCCAGTTCATCAAACTAAGGACTTCGCCCAACAGTAACCAGCCAAAAAATGCAGTAATGGGTGGCGCCAAAGCCATGATTAGCATGGAAATGCGGGCACCAATCACCACGTAGGCCTGAAAAAGCATCAGGTCTCCAAATACAAAACCTACCAACCCCGAAAGGACTAGCCACCCCCAACGCTCGGCGCCGGCATCAACAGGTAAAAACATGTCGCGGCGGAAATAATTGAGAAAGCCATAAACTACGAAAGCTAACAGCAACCGAATCAGGTTGACAGAGAGTGAGCCAACTTTTTTCCCTGCTGATTCAAAAGACAGACTGGTGATCGTCCAGAAAACAGCGGTGAGCAAAGCCGCCATTTCTCCTGCATATTGGGTCATACGAATTTGGTAAAAGATGCGCGAAGGTAGAATTTTTATCTATTCCATATCGCTCAAATGCAGATCGAGTGCCTTAACCGAAATCTGGATTTCGCGAATGGAAAGCGATAAAGAAAGAATCAGCAAAATCAGCGCAATTCCAAACAATATTTCAGCCCAAACCATAAAATGTACATAAATAAGAAACATACACAACACACAAAGCAGAAGGCTCGAAATACCTAAAACCTGCATGAATTGTGTCAAACGCAATCTTTTTCTCAGGTTCTGGATTTGTCCGATCAACAACGAGTTGGGCTTTTCCTGGTGCTTGGCATGCAAATTACGCACCACTTGTGCATAAGCCAAAAACCGGTTGGTATAGGCCAGCAAAATCAGCGAAACTGCAGAAAAGAGCAATGCCGGCGTGGTGAGTGTTAATTGTTCCATAGTAACCGAATTATTGTGACTAAAGATGTACTATTTTTTATTTACGATTTACTATTTAAAGAGGAGAGAGCATCTTCAAAATAGTAAATCGTAAATCATTAATTGTAAATCTTCGCTATTTCAGCAAGCCGGAAATTGTTTCGCCGAGTTTTGCCTCGCGAAGGTTACGACCGACAATTTTACCGGTTTTATCGAGCAGCAGGTTGGCAGGAATTGAGCTCACGGCATAAAGGGCAGCAGCTTCGTTCTTCCATCCTTTCAGGTCAGAAACATGCGGCCAGGTCAACTGGTCGTCGGCAATTGCTTTCAGCCATTTTTCCTTGTCGGTATCGAGCGACACCCCAAATACGCCAAAACCTTTGTCTTTGTTACTATTATAAACAGTCACCACGTTCGGATTTTCGCGCCGGCACGGGCCACACCACGATGCCCAGAAATCGACCAGCGTATATTCATTCTTCGAATAAATATCACTCAACTTCACCGGATTGCCATTGGCATCGCTCATCGTAAAATCGGGGGCCATTTGTCCGATGGCAACTGCTTTCAGTTTATTCACGCGCTCTTTCAGCATAATCACCGAAGGAACTGAATCCAACCGCGCATCGAACCCTTTCAGGTAGCCTTCCAAAACATCGGCTTCCATTTCGTAATAGACACGGCTTAAGAGGTATGGTGAAACAAACGAAGCCGGATTGGCCTTGATATAATCTTTTTGAACATTATCGATCTGGCCAAAAGTTTCCTCAGCAAGTTTCATCAGGCTATCAGCTTTTGCCTGGATACCAGCCTTTTCAGCTTCTTTCGATTGTTTGTAGAAATTCATCCCCTGCTCATCCATCTGGTTAATTTTATCCTGAAGAGTCTGAAATTCACCATGAACTGCAGATCCTGAAACCTTCGCGTTTGACAGCGAGTCTGCTTTTCCGGTTATGCTAATTGCCGAATTCTCGGCAAAAAACATCAACTTTTCTTTTCCCGCCCCGATGTTCAGGTAGTAGATTTCCGGGTTCTTAACCGTGCCTTTGAACAAGCACTCGCCGTTGACTAAATCGGCCGAATCGAGTTTCACCCATTCGCCACTGACACGCTGCGACAGGTAAGCTTTTCCGCTGGCGCCGTCGAGTTTCACATTCACCTGATACGAAGGAGTCTTGGAACAGGCAAAAACTCCGAGCAACACAACAATCAGTAATAAATTTCTCATGATTAATTCTTTTGTAAGTTTTTTTTTGATCAAGCAAGAACAAAATAAAAGAAATTAATTGAACAAAAAAACCGGGCGAAATGGCCCGGTTCTTTTGCTTCAAAAAATTGAGAAAATTTATATTGAAACTCACTAGTGTCCGGTTAAAGACTATAATAAACCGCTGAATCGCCCGCCATTAAAG
>CAYRBM010000194.1:0-9683 GCA_964422425.1 uncultured Odoribacter sp. | reverse complement strand
AACCAGATAATTTTCTGATTTTTACATCAGGATTGAACAGCAAAGTTCAATTCCTTAAATTTTCACGGCCATGTTTCGAAATGCTTTGCTTCTGGTTTTTCTGGCTATTCAGTTGAGTGCAGCTTTTGCGTTTAAACCACGCACGGCGGTTTCTGTTTCAAACGACAAGTTTTTCATTAACGGTAAACCTACTTTTGCCGGAAAAGTATGGAACAATTACCTGCTTGAAGGTCTTTTACCCAATTCGCGCATGGTTCAGGGGGTGTTTGATGATTTAAATCCGGAGACGGTTTCGAAATGGAAATACCCGGATACCGGGAACTGGGATCCTGACCGGAATACCAAAGAGTTTATAAAAGCCATGCCCGAATGGAAGAAACACGGTCTGTTGGCTTTCACCATTAATTTTCAGGGCGGAAGTCCCGAAGGGTATTCTGCAAATCAGCCCTGGGAAAACAATGCTTTTGATGCTTCGGGGAATCTGCGTTCTGATTTTTCCCGGAGAATGGCACAAATCATTGAAAAGGCCGATCGTTTGGGAATGGTGGTCATTCTTGGCTACTTTTATTTTGGTCAGGACGAGCGGCTGGCTGATGAACAGGCAGTAGTCAGGGCAGTTGATCAGGCAACCAGCTGGGTTTTGGAAAAGGGGTACACCAATGTGATAATTGAAGTGGCCAACGAATGCAATAACCGAAAGTACGATCATGAAATCATAAAAGCCGAGCGGATTTACGAATTAATTGAACGGGTGAAAGCGCAGCATAAAGACGATAGGCGCTTACTGGTTTCAACCAGTTTTAATGGAAATACCCTTCCAAATGAAAAGGTAGTTGAAGCTTCTGATTTTGTTTTACTTCATGGAAATGGCGTAACTCAGCCGCAGCGGATTGCCGAAATGATTAGTCAGGTCAGGAAAATGAAGAGTTACCAGCCCAAGCCTATTGTTTTTAATGAAGACGATCATTTTGATTTTGATAAGCCTGAAAATAACTACCTGTCAGCAGTTAAATCGTTTGCCTCGTGGGGATATTTTGATTTTCGGATGAAAGGAGAAGGTTTTGACGAAGGTTATCAAAGCGTCCCGGTTAACTGGGGGATCAGTTCGGCTCGTAAAAAAGGTTTTTTTGATTTGACAAGGCGTATCTTCGTTGGAAAGTAATAGTGCCTGGCAATAAATTCCTCTGAAAAGTCAAAATACCGGGATACTATAGGCTTTTGTTTACCTGATAACGAGTTCCTGTCAAACCTCATTTCTGCCAATACAAAAATATCCTATCTTCCGGCGATTATCTGTAAATCAATCAACAAAATAAGTACCATGGTCAAAAACTCTATTTACATTTTGGTTTGTATCCTGATGATGACATCCTGCCAGCCAACCCCTACAAAAACTGATTCGTCGGTGATCCTGATTACTGACGAAACAATTAGTCAAACAGTAAAATCAATTACTGAAAAGAATGCTCAGGCAACTTCCGAGCTTGTTGAAAAAGGCGTGAAACATGCTGCTTCACTCTGGCGCGAAACCGATGGTTCGGCCGACGATTTCCAAAAGTTTTGTACCGAAAACTTCATTGCCGACGCCGCACAAAAGGAAGCCACTTTTTACCGGTTCAGCGAGTATTTCGAGTCGCTGTTTGGCCATTTCAACAAACTATCGCTCGATTTGCAGGAAAACATGCATTTGGCCAAAGGCGAAGTGTTGCCCATCGATCAGCTTTTTGCGGCTTACAGCCCCGGCGCTCATTTGTCGAACGATTTCTACGACAACAAAATTGCTTTCGTGGTGGCGCTCAACTTTCCCTATTTTTCCACCGAAGAAAAGAACCATTTGGGTGCAAACTGGACTCCCACACAGTGGGGATATGCCCGTTTGGGCGATGTGTTTAGCTCGCGCGTTCCGTCGGAACTGAACCTGCGTGCCGGAAAAGTGTCGGCCGAGGGCGATGCCTACATTGCCGATTACAACATTTACATGGGCCATTTGCTCAATAAAGACGGACAAAAGCTGTTTCCGCAGGACATGGTTTTGCTGAGCCACTGGAACCTGCGCGACGAAATCAAAGCCAACTATGCCAATAAGGAAAACGGTCTGGCCAAACAGGCGATGATTTACCAGGTGATGCAGCGCATCATCGATCAGTCGATTCCGAAGACGGTGATCAACTCCGACAAACAGGAGTGGAATCCCGAAAGCAACGAAGTTTTTGTTTCAGGAGCAAAAACCGAAAGCCCTGCCGAAACCGATGGCCGCTATCAGCAAATCCTGAACAATTTTCATGTGTACCAGGCATTCGATCAGTATAATCCGGCCATGCCAACGGCTATTCAGCGGGCGTTCTCGGCCGGAATGCAGATTCCGCAGCCCGAAGTGGAAAAACTGTTCACCGAATTCCTGGGTTCGCCGCAGGTGGCCGAAGTAGCTGCCATCATCAAAAAACGACTGGGGCGCGACTTGCAGCCCTGGGACATTTGGTACGACGGTTTCAAAGCCCGCAGTTCGATCAACGAAGAAAGCCTGAATGCCATTACGCAAAAGAAATACCCGAACGCCAAAGCGCTGGAAGCCGATTTAGCCAATCTGTTACTGAAACTGGGTTTCACCAAAGAGAAAGCCGAATTTTTGGCGTCGCGCATTGCCGTTGATCCGGCACGCGGTTCGGGCCATGCCTGGGGCGCACAGATGAAAAGTGAAAAAGCGCACCTGCGCACCCGCGTTCCGGCTACCGGCATGAACTACAAAGGATACAACATCGCCATTCACGAATTTGGCCACAATGTGGAGCAGGTGATTTCGCTGAACGATGTGCCCAACTACATGATCAACGGTGTGCCAAATACGGCTTTTACCGAAGCGCTCGCTTTTGTGTTTCAGGAACGCGACTTGTTTTTGCTGAACATGAAAGACGCCAATCCGGAGAAAGAAACCCTGAAAACGCTCGATATTTTCTGGTCGTTGTACGAAATTATGGGAGTGTCGATGGTGGACATGAAGATGTGGCAATGGCTCTATGCCAACCCGAATGCCACTGCCGCTGAGCTGCGCGATGTCGTGCTGCAAATCACCAAAGACATCTGGAATGCCTACTACGCGCCGGTTTTCGGCATGAAAGACCAGACCATCCTCGGTATTTATTCGCACATGATCAATTCGCCGATGTACCTGCCGAATTATGCCTTTGGTCACCTCATTCATTTCCAGTTGGAAGAGCATTTCAAAACACACGAGTTTGCTCCCGAAGTGCTGCGCATTTACGCACTTGGACAACTCACTCCGAACGAATGGATGAAGCAGGCCGTTGGCGCACCACTTTCGAACGAAGCCATCTTGAAAGCCGCCGAAGTGGCCGTGGCAAAATTGAAGTAGTTGCTAATTTGCAAAGAGGTTGTGAATCACGAGAGGAGATCGGAAAAGTCCGGTCTCCTCTCTCATTTAAAAGGGTTCGATCATTAAATCAGAAGACTTACCAATAAGGTAAGGATAAGACCTGAAATAGAAATTATCGTTTCCATAATGGTCCACGATTGCAGCGTTTGTTTTTCAGTCATGCCAAAGTACTTTCCAACCAGCCAAAAGCCGCTGTCGTTTACATGCGACAGCAGGGTTGCTCCTGATGCTATAGCGAGAACAATTAATGCAATGTGAGTTTGCGAAAGGTTTAGAATTTCAAGTACCGGTGCCATAATTCCGGCAGCAGTAATCATAGCCACAGTTGCTGATCCTTGTGTAACACGAACAATAGCTGCCAAAGTCCAGGCAAGAATTACCGGCGGCAACGATGAGCTGGCTATGGATTCAGCCATCATTTTGCCTATCCCGCTGTCAACCAGAATTTGTTTCAGAACGCCGCCGGCTCCTGTAATCAGGATGATAATTCCTGCCGGACCGAGTGCTTTGGTACTCAGATCCAGAATATCTTTTTTGCTGAATCCTTTTTTAACCCCAAGAAAATAAATCGATAGCAGTGTTGCCAGGGTGAGTGCCGTGAACGGGTGTCCGATAAATCCGAGAATTTCAGGAAGTAAACCAGGAGCCATTATTTGTTTTTTTACTAAAACATCGGTTACCGTTGCCAGGATGATTAAAAAGAGAGGAATGGCTATAAAGCTGATGACCAATCCAAAGGAGGGACTGTTTTTAGTGACTTCGGGATTCACCGGTTCAATAGTATCAGGAGCCGGGATGGAAATTTTCCGGCTAATATACCGCCCAAATACAGGTCCGGCCAAAATGGCTATTGGAAGGCCAAGAATGAATCCCCATAAAATAACATAGCCTAATTCAGCATTGATAATTTCGGCAACGGCAACAGGGCCTGGCGTTGGAGGAATAAATGAATGCGTAACAGCCAGACCGGCCAATAGCGGGATGCCATAATAGAGAACCGACTTTCTCGTGTCGCGCGATAGTGCATATACAATCGGCACCAAAATGATAAAACCCACGTCGAGAAAAACCGGGATTCCGACGAAAAAACCTGTCAACGCCATAGCCATTGGAGCGCGCTTTTCCCCAAATTTTTTGACCAGATACCGGGCCATAGATTCGGCGCCCCCCGAACTTTCGAGCATTTGGCCGAAGATAGCTCCCAATCCAACCACAGTAGCTACAAATCCGAGTGTGCCGCCCATCCCTTTCTGAATGCTGTCGAGGATTGATTTTAGCGGCATACCCGTAGCGATACCGACAAACATGCTGGTTACCAGTAAGGCAATGAAAGCGTTGATTTTTAATTTCAGAACAAGAAATAATAAAAAGACAACCGCTAAAATGATTGTAATTAGCAGAAAGGTTGTAGTCATGGTTTAGGTTTTATCGGTTTGTGGTGGTTTATTTTTGGCAGGTAACAATTAACGGTATGCTGGTTTCAGAGAGTTGTGCGCCATTAAAATTTCCATAAAAGCTGGTGATGGTAAAACCGGCTTGTTCCAGCAACTGCTGCAATTTTTCTTTTCGTATGGCATAAAGTTTTACCGAATTATTAATTTCCTCTCCTGTTGATTTAATTACCAATCGGGTATTGAAATCAAGGTGGTTTAAATTGGAATGAAAAGTATATTGCCTTTCAAATCTTACCTGTTCATTGTCGATCAGAGGCAGACTGCTAACCTGATGGTCGAGAATATGATTGTAATTAAGAATCTGAATAGTCAGCTTGCCTTCAGGGGCCAGGACCTGATAGGCTGCTCTCAAAAAACGGAGGATGTCTTCATCACTAAGCAAATGAACAAGCGTATTTCCAAAGCAAATTATGGTGTTGAAAAAAGATTCGGGATACCGTTCATCAATAAGCCGCATATCCAGTTGTTCAAAAATCGGGAACATGGTGTCTTCCTGCTTGTTTTGCTGGGCAAGGGCAATCATTTCAGTGTCGTAATCGATGGCCCAGGTTGGAAACCCAAAATGCGTGAGGGCAAACGAAAGTTCACCTAATGCGCACCCGACATCAAGAACTTTTGCTCCGTTGTAGGGCAAAACTCCCCTCAAAAAGTTAACCTGATCGGGGTTAAACGGAAAAATGTGCTGGTAGTGCCTGGCAATGCTGCTGTAAAATTGTTCGGACATGTGAAGAAAGGATAATTTTAAATTGTTATGGGTTGATTTTGAATTGCAAATGGTGTTAAATTTATCATTCAACATTCAAAATTCTACTTCGGGTATTCAATACGCACATGATAAATGTTGACCAGTTTTTCCAGTAAAGTACTTTTCAGAATGCTGATTTCGCGGAAAGTCAGGTCGGCATCAATCAACTGATTTGCACGTATTTTTTGTTCGATCATATTTTCAATCATATCCCGGAGGGAATCCACCGACTTTTCCTTTAAACTGCGTGCTGCGGCTTCAATACCGTCAGTAAGCATCAGAACGGCCATTTCCTTGTTCTGAGGCAGCGGCCCCGGGTAGGTAAATTTTGTTGTATCAACATCCATTTCAGGATTCTCTTTTTGATACATTTTGTAGAAATAATTTGTTTGAGTGGTGCCGTGATGGGTGGTAATGAATGAAATCAGGACTTCAGGAAGTTTGTGTTTACGGGCCAGTTGTACGCCATAAGTCACGTGATCGATGATAATCTCGGCACTTTTTTGGTGATCGATGTTGTCGTGCGGATTAATTCCCATGGCTTGGTTCTCGATGAAGTATTCTGATTTTTTGGTTTTTCCAATATCATGGTAAAGAGCCCCGGCATAAACAAGAAAGGGGTTTCCGCCAATACGGTGAATTACGGCTTCACAAAGGTTGGCTACCTGCATAGAATGCTGGAATGTTCCGGGTGCTTCCTCTGCCAGTTTCCGGAGCAGGGGTTGGTTGGTATTTGAAAGTTCGATGAGTGTAACATCAGATACAAAACCAAATATTTTTTCGAAAATGTAAATGAGCGGGTAGGTGATGAAGATAAAAAAGCTGCTGATGGCAAACCATTCAAGTGCTTTCCAGTTGATCGTTTCGAGACTTCCTTCCTGCACCATAGCCATAGCAATATATACCAATGAATAGGCCAGGAACACAGCAAATGCTGAAAGAACCAGATGCGACCGTTTATGAAGTTTGTTTAGGGTGAATACGGCAATGATTCCGGCAATCATTTGCAGGATAATGTATTCGTAACTGTTGGGAGCAAAATAGCCAATGAGCAGGGTAGTAACCATAAGCGAAAAAATGGCTGTCCGTGAATCAAAAAATATCCTTACCAGAATTGGTAAAATGGTTAGTGGAACCATGTAAATATTCAGAGACTTTACCTTGGTGGCAAAACCGGCCAGAAAAACCGTAAGTACAATCATGAGAATAATGAAAGAAAGCTTTCGTTTATGGTCGAACATTTCGCGTCGGTAAAACAGCAGGTAAAGAAACATCAGCACAATCAGTGTGGCGATGATTAAAATTCTTCCGGCTATTACCAGAAAATATTCGATGTTGTCGCCACGTTTGGTTTCGTAAGCATTTTTCAGCGATTCGAGAATCATGTATTTTTCGGTGCCGACCAGGTCTCCCTGAAAAATGATTCGTTCGCCTGCCTGCACCATTCCTTTGGTTACCGAAAGCTTGTCCAGTAATTGTTTCTTTTCGTTTCGGTTAATTTCCTCATCAAAATAAAGGTTTTCGGTAATGTATTCGCCCAGGTTAATTTTTCCAGTTACCTCCTGATAATTCTTTCCGATTAAATTGCGAAGGGTGTCGTTCAATTCCTGATAGGCCGTTTTTATCGACCGAAGTTGTGAAACGGGAATGCGGCCGGCTTTGTTTCCTTTAACCCGCATAATTTCGGTTTTCCCCAAAACTTCAGGATACGAATCAATCGACTGTGGCAGAATTCCATCGCGGTAGAATTTCCTCAAAATGGCAGTCAATTCTTTGGCCTGTTTATTAAGCTGAAGCGTCGAATTCGCTTCGTTGAGTTTTAAAAGTGCGGTTTCAAATTCCTTAACTTTGGTATTTTCAACAAGGGTATCAAGGGTAAAGTAAGGCAGATAAGTTTTTAAAACCGAATCTGTTTCTGCTTTAATTTCGGCTTCCGTTTTCAGAATGGCAAAGTTAAAAGGTGCAATCAGAGTCTCGTGCCGCCATGGACTACCTTTCTGAAATTCGTACTTAAAGCGGCTTTCACCGGGAAAAACCAGAAAGATTAATCCAATTCCGGCAATGAACACCATAGCCAGGAAAAACAGGTGGTACGACTGGTTAAGTTGGGTTAATAACTTTTTCATAAATTCCCGATTTTGAAAACATCTGCAATTTAGAAAGTAACTGTTAAGTTTTATCTTTGATAATCTAAAATTAATAAAATCTTCGAAGTATCAGTTCTTAAAGGCTTTTTTGGCTTTTCAGATGTAGTTTCGAATGGGTACTCCGGTAAACTTTTTCAGTATGAATTACGGCATATCAGGGTTAAGTATTATTCCTGTTCGCAGGGAACCATCGGAGCAGAGCGAGATGATCACCCAAATTCTTTATGGTGAACATTTTGTGGTACACGAAATTATGCTTGGCTGGGCCCGTGTTACTCTTGCTTTTGACGGGTACAACGGCTGGGTTGATTTGAAAATGATTACTCCTTTATCTGAGCGGGCCTACCAAAAAATAGATAAAGCGCCTTATGCCGTTACTACCGATATTTTTAACATCATTCAGCTAAATGCCGAGCAAACTATAATGATTGTAGCCGGCAGCACTCTTCCATGCTGGCGTCCATACCTCAAAGAGTTTTCACTTCAACAGGAAATATTTCACCATACCGGTAATTTTACATACAAGCATCCGGCCAACATCCGGAAAGTGATGATTGATCAGGCCTTGAAGTATTTCAATGCTCCATATTTGTGGGGTGGCCGGTCTCCGCTCGGAATAGATTGCTCGGGCTTTACCCAGATTATATACAAAATGGCCGGATATCAGATTCCGCGGGATGCGGGCAAGCAGGTTCATTGCGGCACAGCACTTAGTTTTGTTGAAGAAACCCGACCAGGAGATCTGGCTTTTTTTGATGACGAAGAGGGTAGAATTGTCCATGTTGGTATCATCTGGGAAAAGAATAAGATCATTCACGCTTCGGGCAAAGTCCGTATTGACAATGTGGATCAGTTTGGAATCTATAATGTGGAAACCAAACGCTATACACACCAGATGCGTGTGATGAAGAGAATCATTAAAGATTAATTGTTGTTGATTGTTAATGGTTCATAAAATAATGAAAGGCAGTGATGCCTGTCGAACTTGTCATTAATAATTCAACATTCATCATTTGTCCCATGTACACCTATCAATATCCTCGTCCGGCCGTTACTGTTGATGCCATTTTGGTTAGCCCCAATCAGTCCGTTTTATTGATTGAGCGTGGGCGAGAGCCGTACAAAGGCCATTGGGCTTTGCCCGGAGGTTTTATTGATATGGATGAAGAACTGGAAGATGCCTGCACACGTGAGCTGGAAGAAGAAACCGGAATTAAAATTAAAGAGTGGAAGCAATTCAAGGCTTTTGGATCAGTCAGTCGTGATCCACGGCACCGTACCATTTCTGTAATTTTTTATGCTTTTGTAGAGGGTGAACTTTTGGCCAATGCAGGCGACGATGCTTCAAATGCCCGTTGGTTTTCACTAAACGAATTGCCTAAACTTGCCTTCGATCATCAGCAGATTTTAGAGGAGTTTTCATCAGCTTTTTTGAAATAACCTGACTTTTTGGTCAACCTAAAACAAAGGAATATGAAAAACCGATATGTATTTCAGTTCGTTATTGTTTGTGTTTTACTTCCCATGCTGGCCGGGGCGCAATCGACCATGTATTATATGGATCGACTGCCACAAATTCAGCAATACAATCCGGCCCTGATGCCAAAAGTTAATTTCTTTCTCAATCTTCCGGGTATAGGTCATCAGCAAATTGAACTGAATAATTCAGGATTTAAATTGGGTCAATTTCTCGATTTTACCGATCAATTAGGCACCTCGAATTATGATCCGGATGAATTCATAAATTCTATTGGCGAGTTTAATCAAACCACGCTGGAGGCAAGAACAAATTTTTTGTCGTTTGGATTTAAGCTGAAGAAGAACGGATATTTTTCAATGGGACTTAGCCAGCGCACGTTTCTGGATATGACTGCCCCATCAGAGATTGTTTATTTGCTCGATGATTTTGAGAAGATAGATGATAGGTTACCTGTTCATATTGATGG
>CAYRBM010000193.1:0-9820 GCA_964422425.1 uncultured Odoribacter sp. | reverse complement strand
TTCCGCAAGGCTGGCGACAAAATGGAGGTTGAGGTGGAAGACCTGAAAACCAACGAAAAGAAGACTTTAACGACCGACGGAATTTTCGTTTTCATTGGCCAAAAGCCGAACCTCGAAATTTTTGGGAATGAGCTGGAACTCGATCAGTGGGGCTACATCAAAACCGACGAAGACAAGCGTACCAACATCGACGGCGTGTTTGCCGTGGGCGACGTAACCAGCAAAAAATACCGCCAGATTACCACCGCCATTGCCGACGGAACCATTGCGGCGATTGCGATTACACGAGAAATTGGGTAACCGGGTGCGGCGCTTATCGGGTGCGGCGATTTTTAATCGCCGGTTATTTCGCGATTGAAAATCGCAACACCCAGACTGCAACCCCTGATTCGAAAGATAGCTTTCGGGCCAGGGGTTGTTTGTTTGGTGACATGGTCGCCTGCATAGTGTACGGATGACTCCGAGTCGTCCGTACACTAATTTTCCCTGCCTAATGTCAAAAGCCTTGATTAAAAAAAATATTAACTGAGCATATTGGATTTGGATGGGACGGCTTAAGCTTGAGAAAATTTATCAGTATAGGTAGTTCTTTTTGAAAATGGAGGGTAAATAAAAATTTCGGACAACAATTAAGAGGGGATTGTAGGCAGCAAGCAAAAAATACATTTTAAACAGGATAATTTGCTGTATTTAGTTAAATTTAAAACTAAATAAGGCGACCGATAAATCCCTATATTTAGGTTCTAATATTGAAGCCGATTCCAATGCTTTTCTAAAGCATTGGAATCGTTGGGATATTCAATTTATAATAGCTCTCTAATGGGAATCTATCTTTAAAAATGAAAAATCCAAAAGAAGTAAAGAATGAGTAAGAAAAAGAGAATTAAAATAATGGTTGCTTCAACCGTTTATCAGAACCGCGATTTGTTGCTACAGATTTGCGGTATCTTGAACACATACGGATACCATGTTATCAATTCTGAATATGGTACTCTTCATCCTCCATTAGGAATGAATAATACTGATGCATGCATAGCTGCTGTGGCTGAGTGTGATATTTTTTTTGGGATAATCAATCCAATGTACAGCACAGGGATTACGCATCAGGAGTTTAAAAGGGCTATTGCAATAAATAGGCCGCGTAGATTCTTAGCTCACAGTTTTGTGACGTTCTCCAGAAAACTGCTTGCCCAATATATGTATTCTGATGAAGCAAAAACTCAACGGAATGACTTTGAAATTAAATCGACTTCGGTAATGGATAGCGTTAAAGTTATTGATATGTATAACGATGCAGTTCAAATTAATTTAGCGTACGAAGAAAGAAAATATCACTGGGTTCAGGAATTTTTCAGACCTGATGAAGCCTTAAGGCATGTTGAAACTTTATTTTGTGATATTAAGAGGGTAGAAAGGGAATTAGCCAACTTAAATAATCAGGCACAATGAGAGTAGAGCAATTCATAAAAGACCTGCTTATGCAGGAAGAAAGCGGACAACTTGAGTTTAAAGAGATTGTTCGTAAAGATGCAATTGGAAAAACCATTTGTGGATTTTTAAATAACAAGGGCGGTCAGTTATTAATTGGAATTACTGGTAATAAAGAAGTCAAAGGAGTAAAGGATGCCGAAAACATTGCAAAGGGATTAGAGCAATATCTGACAAAAGAACTGGTTCCTGAAACACCTGTTATGGTTTCGGTTGAAAATTATGGCGAGAAACAATTGCTATTAATAAAAGTTTGGGAAGGTTCAAAACAACCGTACATTTTTAATGGAAGTATTTTCTATCGAAGAAATGACAAAACCGTTCAAGCTTCATCCCAAGAAATATCCTCACTTATTCATAAAAGGCAACAGACTGAAATTCATTGGGAACGTCAGGCTTGTTTGGGCATTGAGTTAAACGACTTTGATCTTGACGAAATTAACAAAACCATTAATGCAGCTAAATTTGACCTTAAACTTGATTCTGAAAAAATTGAATCTTTGGAGTTTTTAACTCATTATGGGCTTTATCAAAACGGTAATTTTACCAATGCAGCAGTATTATTGTTTGCAAAAAATCCAGCAAGATTTATTCCTCAGGCAAGAGTTAGAGTTGCTTTGTTGAAAGGTGGTAAAACCGGAGATGAATATACCGACGACCGTATATTGGATGGCAATCTTTTTAAAAATCGCATGGCAATTATAGACTTCTTCGACAAGCACCTTCAACTTAAAAGAAAGTTCGATAATAAAGATTGGGGAAGAGATGATGATTATGAAATTCCTATGAAAGCATTACGTGAAGGAATTATGAATGCGCTTGTACATCGGGAATATTCTCTTTCTTCAAGTGCAATGACTGTTATAATTTATCCTGAAAAAATTGAAATAAGCAATACAGGGAAATCTCCTTATAAACAAAGAGAATTAGTAAAAAGCCATTTGTCAATGCCTTATAACCCAGATATCGCGCATATGGTATTCCTGAGGGGATTTATAGAAAAAATTGGCAGGGGTACAATAATGATTGCTGATGAATGTAAAAAGGCAGGTCTTAAATCACCTGTTTGGGATATTGGAGAACAAACTGTAAAACTGACTTTCTATAGTAAAACAAAACTTGGCGGAGCTGTTGACGGAGCTATTGACGGAGCTAAAGAAAAAGATAATGACGGAGCTATTGACGGAGCTATTGACGGAGCTATTGACGGAGTAACTAAGGGCGTTAAGGAAAAATTATGTGCTCTTCTTAAAGCAATTGCTGCAAATGAGGGAAAGAGAGCACCTAACTATATTAAGGTTGTTGAAGTATCTGAGAGAACTATGGAAAGGTATCTTCAGCAGCTAAAAGAAGCTGGTTTAATAGAGTTTAAAGGAGAAGCGCCTCAAACAGGTGGTTACTATTTAACAGCAAGAATGAAAGCAATAATAAGATAAAGAAAACTTACTTTAAATAAAAATAGGCCGCACTTTTGGATTAAGCGCATTAAAAAGGGGAAAGACATGAGGAATCTGTTTCGGCAGAATCATTTTATCCCGAATTATTTTTTCTTCACCCTCTTGCAAATTCAATTTTTCAAACTAACTTTGTAATTCAAAGTACTTTTAAAAATATGAATACACCGAATCCCAAAGAAGATATTCAGGCCATCCGTGAGATCATGGAACGGTCGTCGAAGTTTATGTTGCTCAATAGTTGGGCAGGCTTTTTTGCCGGCACTTGTGCTTTGATTGGCGCGGCCATCGCCTGGTTTGTCGTACTCGACTCCGGCAGGATTCAGTACGACGAATTTTTGTGTACCGTCGGCGGCTCGCCCCTGAACAGTGTGACCATCGGTTTGGGAGTGGTTGCACTGCTTGTGCTGCTTTTGGCCGGCGTGGCTGCCATCTGGTTTTCGTACCGGAAAGCGCAGAAGGCCGGGCAGAAATTCTGGACAAGCTCCACCAAACGGGTGTTGACGCATTTGCTGATTCCCATCGTTTCAGGAGGAATATTTGTGTTGATTTTGGTTTCGCGCAACAACATTGATTTGGTGGCCTCAGCCATGCTGATTTTTTACGGATTGGCGCTGATCAACGCAGGCAAATTCACTTCCGGCGAAATTCACTGGTTGGGAATGGGCCAACTCATTTTGGGTCTTTTAGCTGGAATCTTTGCTTCGTACGGAATCCTGTTCTGGGCGCTGGGTTTTGGCGTATTGCACCTGGTGTATGGTGTGGTGATGTGGAGGAGGTATGAGCGGTAAACAGTCGCAGTGTTCAGTCGCAGTTAAAAAAAGTTGCGAGTTGCATGTTACGAGTTGCGTGGAGACAAACCCGCAACCCGAATCCCGTAACCCGCAATAGTAAATTGTAAATAGTCAAATCGTAAATAAACTCTGGTGAAAAATCCAATTTCAAATCTGCAGAAAGTGTTCGAAAGCCGCATCAGGTTGGGGATCATGTCGGCGCTGATGGTGAACGACATGCTGGATTTCAATGCACTGAAGGAGCTGCTCGAACTGACCGACGGAAACCTGGCCAGTCACCTGAAAGCTCTGGAACAGCAGGAAATTATTGTTGTTTCGAAGCAGTTTGTGGGCCGGAAACCCAGCACAACCTACCGTGCAACCGAGCAGGGGAAGGATTTGTTTCGCCAGCATTTAGCGGCTCTGGAAGAACTTATTGGCAACCAATAAATTTTTTTAATCACAAACTTTGAAATTCAAAGTACTTTTAATAATCTCAAAGCTATGGAAACAAAACAAATTCAAAATTTTCTGAACAGTTACAGTGTAAAAATGATCATCGTGATGGGACTGGCGATTGTGCTGCTGATCCCGTCGTTTCTTATTCAGGAGCTCATTCAGGAGCGAATCAAACTGAGCGAAGAAGTAAAAAAGGAGCTTTATGCGCAATGGGGCGGTAAGCAGGTGATTGCAGGTCCTGTGCTGAACGTGCCGTTTACCGTTCAGGAGCAAAATGAAAACGGGCAGGGCACGACTGACCGAAAAGGCATCGCCCATTTTTTGCCCGAAGCGCTGAAAACCAGCGGCGAACTTTTGCCTGAAAAGCGGAAGCGCGGCATTTACGAAGTGGTGGTTTACGAAGGGAAACTAAAATTGAAAGGCTCATTTATTCAACCTGATGTTTCGCAGTTAGAAATTCAAAATGCAAAGTACAATTGGGATGCAGCTTATTTTACCATCGGAATTTCGGATATGCGCGGTATAAAAAATTTGCCCGAACTGACCGTCAACGGCGAAAAATGCAAAGTTGATCCAGGCGTTGCCGACACCGATTTGTTCCCATCAGGAATAACCATCAAGGCAAACTCCTTAGATGTTAACCAACCAATGAGTTTTGAAATTGATTTGGTACTAAATGGCTCGGAAGATTTGTCGGTGGAAGCCTTGGGCAAAACCTCGGAGGTAGCAATGAAGTCGGGCTGGGCACAGCCAAGCTTTTCCGGAGTATTTCTACCTTCTGACAGGACTGTTACAGCCTCGGGTTTTACAGCCAATTGGCAGGTGACTCATCTGAACCGCAATTTTCCGCAGCAGTGGGTTGACAAAAAATACAATACGCACGAGGCCAAGTTGGGAGTTGAACTGTTGATCCCGATCGATCATTACCAAAAATCGATGCGCTCGGTGAAATATGCCATCCTGTTTATTGCGCTCAATTTCATTATCTTCATTTTTATTGAGATCAAGAGCAAAGTCAGGATTCACCCGTTCCAGTATTCGCTGGTAGCTTTTGCACTGCTCATTTTCTATGCATTGCTGACTTCCATTGGCGAGCAAATCGGCTTCAACTGGGCTTACCTGGTTTCGGCTCTGGCGGTTACCGCGCTCATCACATGGTTTACCATTCCCATTTTGCGCGACAAACGAATGGTGGTTTGGGTCACACTTTTGCAAGCCGGTTTATACTTGTTCCTGTTTACTATTTTGCAATTGCAGGATTATGCCCTACTCGCCGGAAGTATCGGATTGTTCGTGATTTTGGCTATTGTGATGCGCGCTTCACAGCAAATTAAATGGTATTCGGAAGGATAGGTCGAAAGACACTTTTTTCAGGCCCGGAGAATTTCTTCGGGCTATTTTTTATCTTCACAGTTTATTGCCTGAAATGAAACATCTTTTACAATTATTCATTGTTCTTCTTGTTGCTTGTCAGCCGAAAGCAAAACCCAACAGCACAGAAGCTTCAAATTATAAGGAACTGCAAAAAGTTCATTGGCTTAAAGGCACCTGGCAGCGACAATCGGCAAAAGGCATTTTAACAGAAAGCTGGCAACAGTTGGACGATTCAACATTCGCTGGGCGAAGTTTTTTTGTGAGCAACGGGGATACTGTTTCTTCGGAAACGATCAGATTGGAACAGCGAAACGGAAAGTTGTATTACATGCCAATTGCGTCGGGACAAAATGATGGGAAAGCCATCGTTTTTACTCAAACTAAACTGAGCGATAGCACGATAATATTTGAAAATCCGACGCATGATTTTCCGCAGAAGATTGAGTACAGGTTTCAAAAGCCTGATTCGCTGATTGCTGAGGTTTCTTCTGTTTCAGGAGAACTCAAAAAATCAATTGTGTTCCGCATGAGGCGGGTGAATTAGAACTTCGTTCAATCAACTTTAGAATAAATTAGTTGCTACTTTTTACCTGAATAGCGATATTTTGTTTTAGCTTTGAATTGTATTGGTATGACCAATTTATAAGCTATGCAAATTACCCAAATTGAAGTCTTTCAGTTTCCTGTACGACTTAAAATACCATTTGTAATTTCATTAGGTGCATTTCACTATGCCGAAAACATAATTGTTGTTCTCCGGACCAAGGAAGGTCTGACTGGATTTGGTGAATGCAGTCCGTTTATGCCCATCAACGGCGAAAGCATGGAAACGGGCTATGTGGTGGCAAGGTATCTCGCCCAAGCGCTGATGGGTAAAAATCCGTTGGATATTGAGGAGTGTTCAGACACTATGGATCGAACCATTTTCGGCAATTCGAGTATTAAAAGTGCTTTCGATATTGCTTTGTACGATATTGCCTCCCAAGCCGCCGGACTGCCCTTGTATGCATTTTTGGGCGGGCAAAACAACAAAGTGCTGAAAACCGATTACACAGTAAGTTTAGGTGAACCGGAACAAATGGTAGCCGACGCACTTGAAATCAAAGAACGTGGATTTCAAATTATAAAGGTAAAATTGGGTGACGATCCGGAAATGGATATTTTCAGGATAAAAGCTATTCGTGAAGCCATCGGGAATGAAATTCCTTTGCGACTGGATGCCAACCAGGGATGGGATGCAGAATCGGCGATCCGCGTTCTGAATGAACTTTCGGAGTGCAACATACAGTTTTGCGAAGAACCCATTCCCCGCTGGAATTTCATGGAATTACCTCGGATCAGCAGGGAAAGCAAAGTGATGATTATGGCCGACGAATCGTGCTGCGACCAACATGATGCTCAACGGTTAATCGATCTTCAGGCAGTTCCGTCGTTCAATATTAAACTGGGAAAATCTTCCGGAATTTTTAAAGCACAAAAGATAATTAAGCTGGCGGAAAAGGCTAACTTGCAGTTACAAATTGGTGGCTTTCTGGAATCGAGAATTGGTTTTACAGCGTCGGCGCATTTGGCATTGACCAGCGATAACGTTAAATTTTGCGATTTCGATACACCAATGATGTTCAGCGAAGATCCGGTTTGCGGTGGAATTCAATATGGACCGAATGGCGTGGTAACAGTTCCTGAAGTGCCCGGATTGGGGGCCAGCCTTGATGTTTTGTACCTTCAAAAATTAAATGGATTTACACTTAAATCATAACATTATGGAATCAAATCATGACATTCATCCTGTTGAAGTTTTTGATGGAAATCAATGGGAGGTTTCGCTGGTAAAAAGCCTTTTGGACAACGCCGAAATTGAATCGTTCCTGAAAGACGAACGAATGGGTGTGTTAGTTCCGTGGAATGTGGCAGGTGGCGGTGCCGGAGCAGTAAAAATTTTCGTTTCGAGTGTCGATTACGAAAAAGCAAAAGAAGTGATTGATCAGTATGAAAGGGCAGAAGGAATTAAAAATGATGGAGAAGTTTGAAGTTTCGGTGCAGCGATTTGACGAGTTTGCTGAAGAATATGCCAGCCGTTTCGAGAACGTAAGTGGCTACCAAAATCAACTTTCCTGTTTTGTACAACAGGTAAAAGCAGTCAGTCCGGCTATTTTGGAATTGGCTTGCGGTCCGGGTAATGTTACCAAATTCCTGAAAAACCACTTTCCTGAAAGCCGGATTCTGGCGGTTGATCTTGCACCAAAAATGATTGAACTTGCCCGGAAAACTTTACCTGGAGTGGATTTCAGGGTAATGGATGTTCGGAATGTTTCAGTAATTCCTGAAAAGTTTGATGCGGTGATGTGCTCGTTTTGTCTGCCATTTTTGTCAAAAGAAGATGCTGCAAAACTGATTGCCGATTGCGCTGCATTATTAAATTCCGGAGGCATCGTTTACCTGAGTACGATGGAAGGTGACGAACACCGCGCTGGATTTGAGAAAACCAGTTTTTCAGGCGATTCGGAAGTTTATTTCAATTACCACCGACAGACCGATTTGCAGGATGCGTTTGAGAAAAGCGGGTTCAAAATACTAAAACTCGACCGGCAGGATTATCAGGAACCTGACGGATCGATTACGGTTGACCTGATTTTTATCGCCGGGAAACAGTAACAGAAACTTTTGCCATGAGAAATATTTTCGTTCTAATCGTTACTTTTTTAATTAGTTGCGTTTGTTTGGCACAGAAAGAGGTTATTTTAAGTCAGGAGTTGAAAATAAGTCGGTTGACTGATGAAGTTTGGGTGGTGACGCATTCTTTTCCATGGGAATCGAACTCGCTGATTGTGAAAGCGTCAGACAACGAGCTTGTTTTAATCGACACACCATACACCGATGAAGCGACCGAACAGGTTTTGCAGTTCATCAACAAAGACATAAAACCGAAGAATATAACCGCTGTTTTAACCGGATTTCATATTGACAATCTGGGCGGAACCGGATGCTTGCTTCAGCGACAAATACCGGTTTTCGGATCAGACCGCACCTGTAAACTGATCGACGAGCGGTCGGCAGCTACCCAAAAACAAATCCTTTCGTGGCTGCAAAAACCGGAACAGGAAAAGTACCGGAAAGTATATGCCGAAATGAAATTCACAAAGCCCGATCATATTTTTCCGATTGAAAAAGGGCTCTTCCTGAAAAAAGGCAAGCTAAGTTTCGACGTTTATTTTCCCGGTGAATCACATTCTCCCGATAACCTGACGGTGTATATCAAAGAATTGAACCTGCTGTTTGGAGGTTGTATGATAAAATCGATGGAAAGCCCAAACCTTGGATTTACCGGCGATGCCAACATGAACGAATGGCCGGTTTCAGTGAAAAAAGTTAAGGAAAAATATAAAACTGCAAAGTGGGTAATTCCGCATCACGGGAATTGGGGTGGAATGGATTTGGTGCAACATACTGTCGATTTATTTCAAAGCCAAAAGTAATGAGCGAATTTTGGGATAATATGTTTCAGAAAATCGGTACAGTTTGGTCGTTCGAACCGGTTGACTCTGCCGTATATTCCTGTAATCTTTTTTTCGAAAATGGATTGAAGAAAATCCTGATTCCGGGAGTAGGTTTTGGTCGGAATGCAAAGCCATTCGTGGAAAAAGGAATGGAGGTTACCGGGATTGAGATTTCTGAAACAGCAATCCGTCTTGCCCGCGAACTTGGTTTAAAAATCCCGATTCATCATGGTTCGGTAGCTGAAATGCCTTTTGACGATTTGGTTTACGATGGAATTTATTGCTATGCCTTGATTCATTTACTGAACAAAAACGAAAGGCGAGAACTCCTGAAAAACTGCTATAATCAGCTGAGAGAAGGTGGAATCATGGTTTTTGTGGTCGTTTCGAAAGGTTATACCAAATTGTATGAAAATGGCAAACGAATCAGCAAAGACCGGTTCCGTATGCAAAATGGACTTGAAGTTTTTTTCTATGATTCTGAATCGGTGAAAAAGGAGTTTGGACCGTTTGATTTAGCCGAATTTCGCGAAATAGAGGAATCTGTAAAACATATGCCAACCGAAGAACCTATGAGATTCTGGTTGGTTATTTGCCGGAAAGCTTCCTTAAACCAGACTGATCATTGATTACTTTGATTCTCCAATCACATTCACTTCTCTTTCCAGCTCAACTCCAAACTTATTCTGAACAGATTGACGGATTTCTTCGGAAAGATCATAGATTTCTTTACCTGTAGCATTTCCGTAATTCACTAACACCAAGGCTTGTTTTT
>CAYRBM010000192.1:0-9891 GCA_964422425.1 uncultured Odoribacter sp. | reverse complement strand
CAAATGAAGGTTGCCAAAATAAGTCCGCAGGGCAGCGGCACAATTCAATGAAAACGTACAAGAAAAGACTTCCGTTGATCACTTTGAAGAAAACAAAGTCTGATTTCCCATGTGTGAAGATTGTGACATCGGCAGATGCAAATGAATTTATCCACAATTTCTATTCCGACGACATTGGGATTTTTGAAAGCTTTTTCATCCTGCTGCTGAACAGGAACAATAATACAATTGGATATGCCAAGATTTCGCAAGGTGGTATTGTTGGAACAGTTATCGATGCCACCATTATAGCCAAGTATTGTGTTGAAGCCCTGGCAACTTCAGTTATACTGGCCCATAATCATCCTTCAGGCTCTCTTGTTCCCAGCCAGCAGGATAAAGATATTACCCGAAAAATAAAAGATACCCTGCAGATTTTCGATTGCAGAGTTCTTGACCACGTCATACTTACCGAAGAATCCTTTTTCTCCTTTGCCGATGAAGGATTGATTTAAGAATGAGCCCTTCGGGGCTTTTTTTTAATCATTTTATTTCAAATCAATATGGAAAAGTTACTCAGTTTCTCACATTACATGGATCAGTTGGCACGAAAACATGGGATTAGCCATGTTTTCTCCGATTTTTTGGAAATGACCGTTTGCGCCCTTTCGTTGGGACAAATGGAAGACCGTTATTTTGAAATCATCAAAAGTTACAATAAAAATGAACTTCAGGTTTTCTCCTCTGCATTAGCAGCAGTAATAATTGACATGGAAAACGATGGGGAAGGGTTGAAAGATGTCTTTGGCGACTTCTTTATGGAGCACATCAGTTACGGCAAAGCCGGGCAGTTTTTTACCCCTGAACATATCTGTGAAATGATGGCATTAATTACCATCGGGGAAATCCGAGATGGTGAACGGATTGCCGATCCATGCTGCGGTTCAGGCAGAACGCTATTGGCAGCAGCCAGGATCAATAGAAAAGCACGGTTTTACGGAGCTGATATCGACCGGACATGTGCCATGATGTGTTTGGTCAATATGTGCCTGAACGGAATGTTTGGAGAAGTTGCCTGCATGAATACCCTGACCAACCAGTTTTTCTCTGGATGGCAGGTGAATCCACATCCTATAACCGGAGCACCATACATTGTTCCGATTTCTGAAGACGAGAGTTATATGGTGCTGCAACTTCCCAAACACAAAGATGAACAGTCAAAGATCAAACAACAAGTACTGCCTGTTTTCGATCCGGTTGAATTATCACCAATATATAAGCAGCCGATTCAGCAACTGTTGTTTGACTTTTAATGCCCTTCGGGGCTTTTTTTTATCGTTTTTTGAAATTTCAGGAAATAAGCCCATTGTTTTTTTTCTCGAAAAATCATCCTTTTGGGTATTGTCCATTAGGCATCAAAAGAAGAAATTGTGTAATCAAATCTTAAAATCAGTCAACTCTTAATAAAAAGTGTTAATTATCTGAATATTAAGTGTTAAAAAATAAAAAATTGAAACTTGATTAATTAGCAATTTATTATATTTCATAATCAATTCATATTTCAATATCATTTTAGATAAATGTGACGTTTGGGAATTAAGTGACGGTATAAATAACTCACATTGTTCTTTTTAGGTTTGTTTTAATCAATTCTCTGGAAATTATATGATACAACTTTCTGTAATTGAGAAACACGAGCAAATCATTACTGATTTGGTCTCAAAACTGGAAAAAATTGACGCTCATTCTGATAAGATTTTGGAGCAACTTGAAATGTCAATAGTCTATTGTAAGCAAGCATTGAAACAAATGCGGGAAACAGTTATTCAGGACGGATTTCCAGATCAGGAGTGTGAGATTTACTTTTTTAAGAAACTGAAGCCTGAAATTTTCAGTAAGATGCTCTATTATTTGGAAGTCTATGACATTCAAAGTAAACTTCCTGTTGCTAAATGTCAGTGTCAAATTCGGTATTATCAGAAGAGAATAGATAGGATTAACGAATTTATGCAGGAGAATCAAACTGAATTACAATATTTTAAATGTGGTTTTTGCCATTTTGACAAATATTACTTTACACGTGATAGCTCAGAAATACCAATACCCAAGAGAAACGAATATTTTTTGATAGACGAAAAATTCCATACCTGGCACGATCATACATTTTCGGAGATCATTGCCAATCAAATGCTTATTGAATATATTCAAAAAGAACTTCGCATATTAGACGGAGCAAAGGGAGGCCAACAACCATATTTAAAATCCAAATCTAAATGGACCGGCAAAAAAATATTCTTGATAGAATTAGCATACGGAGTACATTTTACTCAAATGGTGAACGATGGTAATTCAGAAATAAAGGATATCATTGAAGGTTTTGAACAGATGTTTAATATCGAATTAAAGGAGTTTTACAGATCCTTTGTCGAAATTAAGCGAAGGAAGATTGATCGCACAAAGTTTTTGGATTTAATGAAAAGTAAGCTCGAAAACAAAATATACGAGTCTGATCTATAATAATCACTATAAATAAGGATTCGGATTAGATGCCAGATTGTCTGAGTATCATAAATATTCTGATATTTTATCCCTGATTCCCAGAGCAAGAATCATTTTTATTTTTCGATAATAATTGTGTTGAGACAAATCAACATAGATTGTTTCAATTGCAATTAATTTGACTTGAGTATTAAACAAAACCATTTTCAACTGCAATCAAGGATGGTCAAATAAGATTATCAAATCATAATTTATTTAACCATATAAAACACCCAACTTGGGGACACCTTGGTAAAAAAGTATTTCTGAAATATTGATTTTTGGATGAATTCAAATTGTATCATTCAAAGATAAATGTTATGCCTTCAGAAATTGTAACAACAGATGATCTCCGGGAATTCAAGATCGAATTGCTCGTCGAGATAAGAAGGATGTTAAAGGAACATCGTGGTCAACCAGATCGAAAATGGTTGAAATCCCAAGAGATAATAAAAATGCTGGGCATCTCCCCTGGAACACTTCAAAATTTTCGGATAAACGGAACAATCCCTTTTACCAAAATTGGGGGAACGATATTCTATGATTACGAGGATATCCGAAAAACGCTTGAATCAAAAAATGATAAAAAACTATTCGGTTTTGAAGCCAGGCGATGAATTATATCAGACACCTGAATGGATTTTTTGCACGGCTGGCTGAAGACAAGCGCATGTCATCTTATCACATTAGCCTGTATTTTGCCCTGTTTCAGCAGTGGAATGCAGACCGGTTTGGGGAACAGTTTGTCATTACCCGGACAGAAACAATGTATATGTCCCGGTTAGGTTCAGTTAATACTTACGCCCGATGTATGAAGGAACTCTCCCTGTGGGGTTATATCCAATACATCCCTTCATCCAATATACATTCAGGCAGCCGTGTCTCCTGTATCAGATTTGATACTGCAAGTGATACCGCAAGCAGTACAGGAACAGATACCGGTATTGAAAATGATACCGCTGGTGATACCGGAACTGATACCGGAAGGAATACCGGCACATCCTGCAATCTCATAAATGATACAGCAACCGATCCTGCAAGGAATACCGGTATTAAAAATGATACTGCTGGAGATTCCGGAACTGATACTGCAAGTGATACCGGTATTTCCAGCGATCTCAAAAGTGATACAGGAAGAAATACCGCTGGCGACAAAATTGGTGGTGCCGGTATCAAAAATGATACTGCTAGTGATACAGGAACTGATACACCTTTTATAAACAGTTTAAACAAAAACAAACAAGAAGAAGAGTCAGTCAGAAGAAATCAAAAATTTGATATTGATGAAAACGCAAAAAAACAAAAACGATTCCGAACGACAAATTCCGAAAATTTTCCGGATGAGAAATCTCATGTTCCGGATTTATCCGAAACCGAACAATTTTTTGAACAGAACCAGTTTCCGCGCAGCGAGGCGCAGAAGTTTTACGCCCACTACCAGTCATCGGGCTGGAAGACCGGGGATCAGATGAAAATACTTTCCTGGCAAGCCGTTGCCCGGAAGTGGATGAACAATACCCAAAGTTTTAAACCAGATGAACGAGAACCCAATCACGTCGGGACCAGCAAACTTAGCGTCACCGTCAACAAAGATTATTCTGAACCCTTATGAGCAGATCGCCGATTATCGCGGCGGAATCTTTAATTTCAGTTTCCCGGCCAGCCTGCAATGGATGGAAGAGCGTGGCAAGATCCTGTTTGGGAACCACTTTTCATTGGTCGAATCTGACTTCGAGCTGATCTATAAACTGCTGGTTTATGCCATTGGTGACCAGGAAAATGCTGCAAATCATGGGATCAGCCTGAGAAAAGGAATCCTCCTGACAGGCCCGATAGGTTGCGGTAAAACCAGTCTGATGCAACTTGTCAGTTACTTTTTTCCAAGAGAGACCCAGTACATGATCAAACCGACCAGGGAGATCAGCTTTGAGTTTGAGAAAGATGGTTTTGCAGTGATCAACCATTACAGCAAAGGCTCCTTTGTCAGGTATGCCAATATGCCTTTCCTGCCCAAAGTATATTGTTTCGATGATTTGGGATTGGAACAGACCCCCAAATACTATGGCAACGAATGCAATGTGATGGCTGAGATCCTGCTAAACCGATACGATTTATTTGTCTCCAAACGCATGATGACCCACATTACCACCAACCTTTCCGCTTCGGAACTGGAATCGATTTATGGAAATCGGATTCGCAGCCGGATGCGCGAAATGTTCAATTTAGTGGCTTTTGACAGGGATACCAAAGACAAAAGGGCCTGAAGATAGCTTCAACCTAGCACAAATCTAAAAATCAGGTATTCGCCGGTGTTTGGTTAGTTGGTTCTGCGGCCTGTTCGCGCTTTGGCTCCGCCGGGCGCGAACAAGCCTCGATTCAGCAAGGAAGAGTGATCCAAGCCGGTTTAAAGCTCAATTCCGGGCATTCCATGCCTGCATTGGCTTTCCCGGACTGGGTCACACTTCCCGTTTTTATTAGTTTTTCGACTGTTTTAAGTTTGGAAAATTGTAAGGCGGTTATTTCTCACCCCCCAGTTCATCCGGCACATTCGTTTCACTTGCTTCTTCGCTCCCTAAACCCGTTCGTGCCTCACCGGAACCGGTCGCTCACACCGCTCGCTGCACTCATAAGCCGGATTTGACCCCACGGCAAGAGTGGTTCCTTACCTTCCACTAACGCGATTTCCAGCCCCAAATCCATTTCGCCTGCCCCGTCCTTTTCCAACACGCAAGCCAAACAAAAAAAAGGCCGGAAACAAGCTCCATTTCATCCCATCCAATCGCTTCGTTCCAGTGCAGTAACCACACTTGCCTTTTGCCCGCACGCTTTTGTAAGGTACGAGCGATTGTTTTGTAAGCTTGTACTCCCCACTCCAAGCCAAAAAAGAAACTCAAATTTAGCCGGTCTCCCCGCCAGATCAGCGCTCCATAAAACTGCAAGGCCATAGCGAGTGTTCCGGTTTTTTATCCATTTGCGTTTCTGTTTCAATCAACTTTTTTTTTAAGTTAACCGGAACAGCCTTGCATTTTTGCCACGACCGGCAATGAAAAGGACTTTCTTTTTCTTTTTTGTCGTTTTTTCTTCCTCTTTTGAAAATAAATTGGCTTGTGCAAAATCAATCAAATGAAACTAAAATCAATTAATTCGAATAGTCTGTAGAACAAAGCCATCAACAAATCATATCAAAATCGATCAAATAAAATGATCAGAACATAATTTGGTTAACCATATAAAACACCCAACTTGGGGACACCTTGGGTAATTTATATTTTTCGATCCTTCAATTTTGCGGTGCCCGGTTTCGGAAAAGTAATTCGTGATCATGATCTGATCATAGTCCGGTCCGGGAAGAACAACCCAGTATTCACCTTTAAAATTGAAGCCTTATGTTTGGATTGGACACCATCAGTTGGACCAAATTTACCACCATGCTTTTTCTGCTTTGCAGCGTCTATTACGCCGCAGTTTTCATCCGGGCCTGGCTCAGGCGCTCTGGCCGGACATCCGGTAATCTATTCGAGAATGCCGATGAAACAGACATCCACCCTGAACGGATGCTTCCCATTTTGGTCTCAGCCTCCGATTATCCCGGAGAACTGATTCCTTTCAATCACATTGAGCCTGTTGACCTCAAAGTGGACTTTTATCGAGATAACGGTATTGATGAAGGCTATAATGTCGAACAATTCTACGAAGACCATCTTTCCCACAACCCGGAAATCCTGGAGAACATCCAGTTTCAGTCATAATTTATCCTAGTAATTCATTCTTAAAAACTCAAAGTTTCATGAAAACAAAAGTTCAGTTTTTCTTTAAACGGGCAGAAGCCCTTGTTACACTCTTTATCCTCAGTATATACCATGCAATGGCGCAATCCGCTGCTGGTATTGACCAGGCGACTGCCGAAGTCAGTTCTTATATCGATCCGATCTCCAACCTGATCATTGCTATCGGCGCAGTAGTCGGGCTGATTGGTGGAGTCCGTGTGTATATCAAATGGCAGAGCGGAGATCAGGATACTCAGAAATCCATTATGGGTTGGTTTGGCGCCTGTCTGTTCCTGATTCTGGTGGGTGTCGTAATCAAAGCATTCTTCGTCTAATGCAGGGCTATCCAGTCAAAAAGGTGGATACCCGGTTGTATATCAAAGGGCTTTCCGGCCCTTTGGTATTCCGGGCACTGTATGGCATCATTGCTACCTTCTTTTTATTCTCGGCACTCTACATTCTGGCCGGGGTTTTTCCGGCAGTGCTGATCGGAGTTCCAGCTTTCTTCGGATACCTCTACCGGCTCAATACCATCCAGAAGAAATACGGTCCGGAAGGCTGGGGCAAGAAACAGACCGCCAAGAAACTGCCCCAATTTATTAGTTGCAAGCGACGAATCCATCAAATTCACACAGCATGAAGATCAAGAACCTTGAGAGTATATTACCTGTAATGGGATTTAACGGTGATGTTCAGGTCTCCAATAACCTCGATCTGACTATTGGTTTCAGACTTAGGCTTCCGGAAGTTCTGTCATGCAGTACCGAGCAACTTTATATGTTGCACGATACTTTTCAGCGGATGATCAACCTGCTGCCTGCCGGAAGTTTTATCCATAAACAGGATTTTTTCCTGATAAAAGAATTTCGACCACAGGAATTGGAAGATCAAATAGGCATAAATAATACTGACAGCCTTAATGATTCTTACTTGCAACACTTTGACGGGAGACATTATCTCAAGCATGACTGCTGTTTTTACATCAGTCTTCTGAATAAAGGTCTTCTGAAAAACTACCTTGAATCAGCTTTGATTTTTTCCCGGACGCAGCGCAACCTGGAAAAATTGCAGTACGACAAGATCAATGAACTACGAAGTAATGTGGTGGCCATCTTTAACCAGAACGGAATCGGATGCGACCCAATATCAAGGGACGCAGCCATTGGTGATGACAAGTCGTTGGGGCTTATTGAACGTTTTCTGAGCCTCAATTTTACAGAGAATCATCCGGCATTGGGAGGGATCGATTTTCGCGACAGGTTAAAAGTGATGGATCAGTTTGTGGAAGTATTGTCATTAAGCGATTACTCCCACATTCCGGCAGAACTTAGGCCAGCTTCGGAACATCCGCAGAGCGGACTGCCCGTATCGCTGGTCTATCCGATAAGTTATCACCTGCCGTTTTCGCACATCACCAACCAGTTTATCTACATTCCCGATCAGCAGGAGATCAAAGGTTTTCTGGAAAGCAACTACAAAAAGATCTTTAGCCTTTCTAAATTTTCTTCAGAAAACAAGGTCAATGCCGGACTGATTGAGTCGTTTCTGGACCAGGTGCAGACCTCAGGGGAAAAGATCGTAAAAACTCACTTCAATGTGATGCTTTTCGATTCAGCATTGAAAGATTTGAAGCAGCACAAAAGCGAAACTAGTTCCGCTTTTTCGATGATGAACTGTTTCCCTTATCAGCACACGCATGATCTACCGATGCTGTTTTTCTCCTGTGTGCCTTTCTCCACGCAGCTTCCTGAAACCGAGCTTTTTATTACCCAGGTTCCGCAGGCTTGCTGTCTGACCAACTTTGAAGGAGAACTGAAAAACAGTCAATCAGATTTTATCATCCGGCTTTCTGACCGGCTGGAAGGTTGCCCGGTAAAGATTGACATTTCGGATGAACCGATGCACAAACATTTGATCCATAACCGCAATAAGATCATTATTGGCGGCTCTGGCTCCGGAAAATCCTTTTTTACCAACCATTTGCTGCGGCAATATGCTGAAAGCGAAAACTGTCATATTGTTTTGTTAGACGTTGGCCGAAGCTATGAACTACTGACCCATTATTTGAATGAACGCCTAAAAGATCAGGGCGGCGCAATGATGGTTGAGTTCACTACGGAAAATCCGATCTCGTTCAATCCATTTATTCTGGAAGGTGAACTGGACATTGAACGAAAACAAACCATACTCTCGGTGATCTATACCATCTACAAGGAAAACCTTTCGGAGATCGAAAAGGATGTGATTGCCCATTCACTTACTGAATTCTTCTCCGCCGATTCGACAGAACGTTCCTTTAATGGTTTTTACGAGTTCTGCCAAAGCTACATTCCTACACTGGTTAAAGAACAATCCATCCAGTTCAACAGCAATGAGTTTTTCTTCATCCTGGGCAAATATTACAGGGGAGGGGAATATGACTATCTGCTGAACAAGGAGATGGACACCGATGTATTTTTTCGTTGCCCTTTTATTGTCTTCGAACTGGATAACATCAAGGACCATGCAACGATCTTTCCGGTAGCTACCCTGATTATCATCGACATTTTCATGCAGAAGATGAGACGGTTAAAGGGTGTCCGCAAGGTCCTGTGCATTGAGGAGGCCTGGAAAGCAATTGCGACCCCGCAAATGGCCAGCTATATCAAATACTTCTACAAGACGATCCGCAAATTCTTTGGGGAAGCGATGGTAGTTACCCAGGAAGTGGATGATGTGATTTCTTCGCCCGTGATCCGCGATGCGATCATCAACAATGCCGATACCCGGATTCTACTTGACATGAGCAAATTCCGGAACAAGTTCCAAAGCATCAGCGACACCCTTGGACTCTCGGAGTTTCAGAAAGACCAGATCCTATCGATCAACAAAAACCTACCATCCGGAAGAAAGCTCAAGGAAGTCTTTATTGGCCTTGGAAGCTACTCTCAGGTTTATGCCCTGGAAGTCAGCAAACCCGAATACTACTGTTATACCTCTGAACAGAGCGAAAAGGAAACGATCCTGAAAAAGCTGAATCAGCAACAGGATCAATCCTTTGTGCAAATTCTCAAATCCATGTAAAATATCAACAGTTACAACAATGAAAACAAAAGCAACATTTTTAATCCTCGGGATAGTTGTTTTATTCAACATACTCATCCCCAAAAACACCTTCGCCCAGACCCCTGTGACCGATGTGGGGGCAGGCATCCAGCGGGAAGCTTTATGGGAACAGGAAAAGGGAATCCTGTCCGAAATTAACTGGTACAATGTGCTGATTAAAATTTTGAACGGCGACATTAAAGGCCTGACCCAGGAACTGGTGGGTATTGACCAAAAGAAGTTGGAAAGCCTTCAGAAAGTTTCCTACCTGATCAAAGATTACAAGCGAATAAAGCAAACCAAGGAGATGCTGGATAAGATTATTTATATCTACACCACCAAACTGCCTTTGTTGGTTCAGGATGAGAATTTCACAACGAGACAAGCTGCGGTGATTGTCGAATCTTTCGACTTGGTACTGGACGACAGCCGTCAACTGGTGACCACTATTCTGAATACTATCGTGGCAGACGACCTGTTTATGATGGATGACAAACAGCGGTACGACACCATCAATGGGATC
>CAYRBM010000191.1:0-9965 GCA_964422425.1 uncultured Odoribacter sp. | reverse complement strand
TTCACACCCCAGATGAGCAACTAAATTTTTATATAAAAATGAACAAAAAGCACTTAAATAAAATTATTTAAGTGCTTTTTTGTTTTGTGCAACAACCAAAAAAAACCACTCAGAATCAAATTAAAAGGGACTATAGCGGGACCTATTTTAAGCTAAAATGTAAAAAAAAAAGTAGCTCGTTTTATTTTTGAAAAGTCTAAAATGAGTCATATTAAATTTCCACGTTTATTTACAGCGTCTCTTTTATGCCTCTGGGAAACTTTTAAGTGTTCTGATCTTGATTTTTCTCTTGTCTGCGTCGTATGTAAGATTAGTTATTGGTTCTAATTATATTATAAAACCAATCAAACATGTTCATAAAGTAGTTACCGAACAAAGTAACTTTTCGTATTATTGTGCTTCAAATCATGAAGAATGCGACAACCTTTCAATTTGGAGAAAATCTTACGCGATTTGGCAAACGACGACAAGCAAGCTTTTGACGAGCTTTATCGTTTGTATTATCCCAAGTTGTATGCTTATTCCAAATCATTTCTGAAAATTGATCAGGGTATTAACGACGTCCTTCAGGAGGTATTTGTAAAAGTTTGGATCAACCGTAAGAACATTAAAAGGGTTGAAACTTACAATGCATTTCTTTATACCATTACCCGCAATACGTTGCTGAATGAAATTCGCTCCCGGCTTAAATCCGAAGAATTTAAGACTAATCTCTTTTATCAGGCTGTGGCAGCTGAATTTGTTACTCAACAAGCTGTTGAGTATGCCGATGTTAAAAAAAAGGTTGATGAGTTGGTGCTTCAATTGCCCGAAAAACGACGGAAAATCTATTTAATGAGCAGGGAAGAAGGGAAAACGAATGCTGAAATTGCAGCCGAACTTGCCATCTCTGTTAAAACGGTTGAAGATCATATGACCCACTCTCTGAAATTCTTAAAAGACCGCCTGCGTAGTCTGGGACTTATATTTGCTCTTTTCCACTATTTATTTTTATAAATTTTCATTTTTCGGGCAGGGGTAACTAATCGATCTTGTGTATAACGTGTAAGATTGATTTAAATGGAGAAGTTATTCAGAAAATATTTGAACGGCACCTGCACTCCGGATGAGTACCGGATGGTGAATGAGTTTATTCAGAACCGGGGCAATGATAAATTGCTCGACGGTTTGATGAAGAATGCCTGGAATCGCACGGAGGTTCAAGACATTGAAAAGGATAATGTTGATCTTCTTGGACGCATCCACCACCAAATAGCTCTAAAGGAAAATAAATCATCGAACAAATACCTTGCTATTTATCGAATCAGTCTGCAAATTGCTGCAGTGTTGGTTGTTGGACTCATTTTTACCTCGGTTTGGTTTTATAGCAACAGAGTTTACACTCCTGAAATTGTCCAGAATATATCCACTCCACTTGCTTCGCGAACCAGTTTTGAACTACCTGATGGATCGAAGGTCTGGCTGAACGCCGGTTCTTCGATTTCATTCCCCGGCAAGTTTGATGGGAAATCCCGTTTGGTAAAACTTATTGGAGAAGCATATTTCGACGTTAAATCAGATCAAATCCCTTTTTTAGTTGAAACTCCGAAATTTACGGTCAATGTGTTGGGTACAGCTTTCAATGTGATGGCCTATAATGGAGAACCAGCTTCGGTAACACTGGAAAGAGGCAAGGTTGAATTGCAAAGCGAAGGAAAATCGTTAGGGTTTTTAGATCCGGGGCAACAGGCGCAATTTTCACAAGGATCGGATAAGATCAATATCGAAAAAGTGGAATCTGAAATTTTTACCTCTTGGAAAGAAAACCGGTTGATTTTTCAGGCGGAGCCACTCGAACTTTTGGCAAAACGACTGGAGCGGTGGTACAATCTTAAAATTGTGATTGGAGATCCATCGTTGAATAATTTAAAAGTCACCGGGAAAATTGAAGTTGAATCGTTTAGTGAAGTGCTTGATTTGATGGAATATACACTTCCGATAAAATACCAGTATAATAAGAATGAACGAATATTGACAATTTTAAAAAAGAAGTAAACCGCTGATAATAAGAATTGCCTATGAAACATCCGGCGTTTTAAAATTTTCATACCAGGCGATGGTATAAAAACAGAAGTGGGAAAGCCGCGAACTCTCCCACCTGTGAAAAATAATTTAGTGAAATTATTAATCAAAACATTTCAAACTTATGAAAAAAAATGAACTAAAGAAAGGTCATTTAAACCCTTTTTTGCTTAAATTTCTAATCACCATGAAGCTAAGTATTCTCTTTCTTTGCTTGTCTGTACTAACGGTTGTGGCTTCTGAAACCTATTCACAAACTACAAAACTTTCGCTTTCTCTTCAAAATGTAACCCTCGAAAAGGTGTTGCTCAATATTGAAGATCAAAGTCAATACCGTTTCTTTTATTCTGAAAAAATCGATGTCAGTCGTAAAGTTTCAATTGATTCCCGCCAAATGGGTATCACCGAAATTCTGGATGAAATTCTGCAGGGAACGGACATTTCTTATAAAGTGCTCGATCGTCAGGTAGCTTTGTTCAATAAATCGGACGAAGCTTCGAGCTTGCTTTCGGTTCAGTCGGGTCAGATAACCGGACTCGTCACCAATAAAGCAGGAGAACCATTGCCCGGTGTTACGGTAGTTGTTAAAGGAACCAACAATGGGACAATTACTGACAATAATGGGAAGTATTTTCTTTCCAATGTATCGACTAATGCAACGCTCTCTTTTTCATTTATCGGAATGAAATCGGTTGATGTTGCGGTAGGCGGAAAAACACAGGTTAATGCTATGTTGGAAGAAGAAACCATTGGCATTGAGGAAGTTGTTGCAATTGGTTACGGTACTGTGAAGAAAAGCGATCTGACCGGATCGGTTGTTTCCGTGGGTGCTGACAAACTGAAAGACCGCTCTTTTGGCAATGCTTTGCAAGCCATTTCAGGTCAGGTTTCCGGAGTACAGATTACCCAAACACAAGGCGCTCCCGGAATGGCTCCGTCGATTAAAGTTCGCGGTGCATCTTCAATCAATGCAGGAACAACTCCTCTCTATGTTATTGATGGTATTCCTCTGGAAGACAATACTATTCGTTCGGGAGACGGCAGCAGCAGCAGCAGTAACATGGACTTTAACCGAAATCCATTGAATTTTATTAACCCCAACGATATTGAGTCTATTGAAGTGTTGAAAGATGCTTCGTCGGCTGCTATTTATGGTTCGCGTGGCGCCAACGGAGTTGTAATTATTACCACGAAACAAGGTAAAGCCGGAAAAACCAAACTCGAAGCTACCTACGAATTTAGTATCGCTAATGTGAATCGTACGATAGATATGATGGATGCCAAGGAATGGATTGAGTTTGAAACAGCAGCCAGAAATAATACCTGGGCAACTATCCTGAAAAGCAACCCGAACGCAGTTCGCGGAAACAATACCAAGATTCCCGTTGAATTTTCTGATCCAACATGGTTGGCACGTATTGGTAACGGAACCGACTGGCAGGATGTTTTGTTCAGAACAGCTTTCTCTCACAATGCGCAGGTAACAGCTTCCGGAGGTAATGAAAAAACTCAGTTTATGGTTTCGGGTGGATTACTTGACAACGAAGGAGTTGTTGACCAAAACGAATACAACAGGATTACTTTGCGTTCAAATATTCGCCATAAAATAAGCGACAAATTCAATATGGGTGTAAATATTGGATTGTCGCGCACCACTGATGCTTCGTTTGGTACTGCCGGAAAATCGGATGCAGTTAGTTTATCTGTTCAAAGTGCTCCAATTTTCCCGTTATACGTAGAAACCGGAAGCCTCGGATTTAAAGATCCAAAATCGATCTGGAATACATTCGTAAAATATGGTTTCCAGTTGTGGCACCCTTATTCGTTGACCCGCGAAATGACGAAGAAGAAAATCACCAACGTGATCACAGCCAATTCGTTTGCCGAATGGAATATCATACAGGGATTGACTTTTAAATCAGCCCTGAATGCCAATATCGAAGATACGCACTACACATCCTATTGGAATGAAGGCCAAAACTGGGGTTATTCAGGTTGGGTAAATGCAACAGGTAGCCTTATTACCATGCAATCGTTTAACTGGGTTTGGGAAAATACACTCAATTACAATAAAACCATCAATGGCGAGCATTCGATTAACGCTCTGTTAGGTTATACCGCTCAGGAGCAACGTTATGACTACAGCGATATGACATCCGGTTCATTCCCGAACGACATGGTGAAAACGCTGAATGCCGGTAAGGTTACTTCCGGAAGTACTTCAGCTACCGAATGGTCACTAATTTCCTATCTGGCACGTGCCAATTACGCTTACCGAGGTAAATATCTTGCTTCTGCCGCAATTCGCGCTGATGGTTGTTCGAGGTTTGGTGCTGTTAATCGTTGGGGATATTTCCCTTCAGGTTCGGTGGCATGGCGAGTTTCAGAAGAAGCATTTATGGCTGATTTAACCTGGTTGAATAATCTTAAACTTCGTTTGAGTTATGGTATGACCGGAAATAACCAGATTCCTAATTATGGTGCAATCGGATTGCTTGGTTATTCTTCATATGTTTCCGGAGCTGATGTGAAGCAAGGTATTTATACCAATACTTTTGCTGACAAAGAATTGAAATGGGAAAAAACAGGTCAGACCAACTTAGGTTTGGATGCCAGTGTGCTTGATCAAAAAGTAAATTTCTCACTCGATTTGTATTACTCGAAAACCCGCGATTTGCTGTTGAACGTTCCGATCCCTGTATTAACCGGATTTCAGTCGACACTTACCAATATTGGCGAATTGCAGAATAAAGGTATTGAATTGCAGGTTAATACAAAGAATTTAAGTGGCAAGTTTAAATGGACCACTGACTTCAATATTTTTGCCAACCGCAACGAAGTAATTAAGCTTGGTGCCAACAATGCCCCGATTTTACTTTCGGTTAACGACGCAATTTCGAAAACTGAAGTGGGCCAGCCAATCGGTAACTATTATGGCTACATTTTCGACGGTGTAATTATGAAACAATCCGACATCGATAATAAAGTTTATCCTGTTTGGCCAGGCAGCGAAGCTGGTGACCCCAAAGTCAGGGACGTAAACAAAGATGGTAAAATTGATTCGAACGACCGGACTATTCTTGGTAATTATCAGCCCGACTTCTCATGGGGTATGACCAACACCTTTAGTTATGCAGGAGTTGAGTTATCTGTAATGCTTGCAGGTGTCGAAGGTGCTGAGATCATGAACCAGCATGCACGCTTCCTGAAATCGTTCAATGGTGATCGTAACGCGTATAAATTTGTTACCAATTATTGGAAATCGGAATCTGATCCTGGCAACGGTTTGATTAACAAACCAAGGGTAACACAAAATACGGTTCAGTCGCTTAGCTCAAGTTATTGGGTTGAAGATGGTTCATTTGTCCGCATTAAAAACATCAGGGTAGGGTATAATATGCCAAAACCAGTTTTAAGTGCGCTCAATGTAAGTGGTGTGAAACTATACGTCAATCTTGAAAATGTTTATGTATTCTCTGATTATTCAAACTACGATCCTGAAGGTAGTACATATCAGGCAGGAGTGTTAGTCGGATTTGATTACGGTGCTTATCCAAATCCATTTGTTGCTACTGCCGGTATCAATATAACTTTCTAGAACTAATAAAAAATAAAAGCTAATCAAGATGAAAAAGATATATATCATAGTACTGCTAAGTGCTTTACTCTTTGGTTGTGGCGAAGATTTTCTGGAACGTTCGCCAATATCCAACATGAACGAACAAGACTTCTACAAAACTGAAAAGGATTTAACGACAGCGATGTGGTCGGCCTATAATTCGCTTTATAAATTATATGGTCCGGAAAGTTTGCCATCTTTTTATGGTGAATTGATGTCAGATAATGCCTACAGTGATAATACTGCCGGAACTGTTCAGGATTACGAAGCGTTCGAAAACCACACTATGAACCAAAATAATCTTCTGGTTCTGGGCTATTGGAATAATTATTATACAGCTTTGTTTATTGTCAATAATATAATTGCTAATAGCGAGGCTGCTGAATTTGCAACTAAAGATGCATTAATTGCTGAAGCGCGTTTTTTGAGAGCTTTATATTATTTCGATATGGTTAGGGCGTGGGGCGATGTTCCACTGGTTACAACTCCTGTGGGTATTTCTGAAGCTTATTCAAAAGGTCGCACTCCTGCAGCTGAGGTGTATGCCCAAATCGTTGATGATTTGAATTTTGCGGTTTCGAAATTGCCGGTAAAAGCAAGTCAGCGTTTTGTTGGAGCTGCCAGTCAGGAAGCGGCCAATGCATTGCTTGGAAAAGTTTATTTGACAATGGGCAATAAAACCAAAGCGGCTGAAACCCTGATGAAAGTTTACGGGAAATTCAGTCTGGTTCCTTATGCCGACCTTTGGGATAAAACTAAAAAGAATGGCGCTGAATCAATTTTTGAAATTCAGTATAAAGGTGGTTTATCGAATCCATATAGTTTATACTGGGCCATGTTTTCACCACTTGATAACCGAATTGTTACCAAATGGGGTGCAGGAATGAATCAGGTAACAGCTGATTTGTGGAATGCCTACGAATCAGGCGATCCAAGACGTGATTTGTCGATTCAGGATGGTTACAAAACTGCGGCAGGAGCTACGGTTGCTGTGAAATTCCCTATCAAATGGAAGGATCCGACGGCTGCAGTGGATGGTTTAAGAGAAGCTGCTGATAATAATTTCATTGTTTTGCGTTATGCCGATGTTTTGCTGATGCTTACTGAAGCTACCGGCGATGCCAAATATATGAATGAAGTGCGTACCCGTGTTGGTCTGCCACTTTACGGAACAGCAGGTTATCCTGCAAAATACAACACAGTTGATCTGGCTTGCGAGCACGAACGTCAGGTGGAATTAGCACTTGAGTTCCATCGTTGGTTCGATTTAAAACGTACCGGAAGAGCAATTTCGGTCATCAAAAATAGTAGTAAGAATCTAACAATTACAGCCAATCAATTAGTGTTACCAATACCTCTTGAAGTAATTACCCAGAATCCAAATGTAATTACCCAAAATGCGGGGTATTAAATTTCAGGAAATTAAAGTATAAAAAGTGAAGACTGCCGGCTTGTCAAATTAGCAAGTTGGCAGTCTTTCTCTTTTGTCAAAGTGCATCCACATTTAAAAATATTATTTCACCATAGTCCTATGAAAATTTTATCCAATCTTTTTCGGCTTTGTCTGAGTGTTATTTGTTTTTTGTTTTTTGCAAATCAAATGCTTGCACAGTCGTCGGTAAAACAGCTGAAGGATTATTCCGCGCTCATAAAATCAAATTTTTATAAGGATTATGAGTTGATGTTTCGACAGGGAAAAGGTGCATTGAAATATCCATTTCTGACACCAGGCAGTCAGCAATACGATAATGTACTGTGGGATTGGGATTCATGGCTGAGCAACATTGCATTGCGGCAGATTATTGCTGATGTTGGCACTGAAAAGGATTCGCAGGAAGCAGTTGCCTACGAACAGGGGTGTGTGCTCAATTTTCTCAATTATGGCGATTGGGATGGTTACATCCCGATTGTGATTTGGGAAGATTCGAATCCAAGAAATTTCAAGTCGGAAGAAATTTATCGCATGAATATGCACAAACCTGTTTTGGCTCAGCACGCTGCTTTTCTTACAAAAAACCAGAATAGAAATGCAGAGTGGCTTCGCGAAAAGTTTTTCCATTTGCAGGCATTTGTAAACAACTATAAAATTCATCACCACGATAAAGCAACAGGCCTATATTATTGGCAGACTGATGTTGCCATTGGTGTTGATAATGATCCGTGTACGTTTTTCAGGCCCAACGGGAGTTCAGCTTCAATATTTCTGAATTGCTTGATGTATAAGGAGCTGAAAGCAATGGTTTACCTTGCTGAATGTTTGAATCAAACGTCAATCGGAAAAGAATTTGCCGAAGATGCTGAAAACCTTAAAGCCGCCATCCAGAAAAATTGCTGGGACGAACGCGATGGTTTTTTCTACAGTGTCGATTTGAATTTGCGCCCGCTTGTTGATCAGCCCGATCATACTTTGGGAAAAACCTTTCTGATTCATGCCGGCTACCCACGCGACTACGATTGCCTGATTCAGCGCATCGAAGTTTGGACCGGATTTCTGCCAATGTGGGCAGGTATTGCCACTCCTGAACAAGCGACGAGAATGGTAAATGAGCATTATCTGAATCCGAAAACATTCTTTTCTGTAGCAGGAGTTCGTACCCTTTCGAAAATGGAGAAAATGTACAGCACACGGGCAAGTGCCAATCCGTCGAATTGGCGGGGACCTATCTGGGGCATTTCGAACTACATGGTTTTCAGAGGGCTCGTAAAATATGGTTATACAAAAGAAGCTACGGAACTGGCCGATAAAACGATTTCGCTTTTTGGAAAAGATTTTGAGAAGAATGGGGCCTTACACGAATACTACGAGCCCGAAACAGGTGAGCCATTGTTGAATAAGGGGTTTCAGAATTGGAACTACTTAGTCGCCAATATGATGGCATGGAAAGAAAATCGAAAGGTTGTTGAAGAATTTTAATTGAAAAAGTCAATCTGTAAAGTGTGTTATAAAATATGCTTTGAAAGAAAAACGGTTATTTATTTTTAGTTTCGAAATATTTCGAATATTTTTGAAAACGAAATAAAACGAAACTATATGCTAGCCAATCAAAGACGCGATAAAATTTTGGAATTACTGAAAGAAGATGGATCTGCTAAGGTAATTAAACTGGCCAAAATCTTTAAGGTTTCGGAAGTTACCATTCGTCAGGATCTTGAAAAACTTGAATCAGAGGGTTTTATACTTCGTGAGCACGGTGGTGCTTTCCTAAAGAATGTGGAGGACAGCGTAAAGTCCTTCACTTTGCTCAATCAGGATAATCTGGAAAAAAAGAAACTAATCGGAAGGAAAGCTGCTGAAATAATAGAAGCTGGAGATTCGATTATTTTGGATTCAGGCTCAACTACGACAGAAATCGCAAGAAACCTGATTGGTCGCAACGGGATAACTGTAATTACCAATGCCCTGAATATCGCCATGATGTTAGGGGCAGAACCGGGTATTGAAGTGATTGTGACGGGAGGTGAGTTTAAACCGCCCACCTTGTCGCTGACTGGCCAAAAGGCAGCAAGTTTTTTTGAAGATATTCATGTGGATAAACTTTTTCTGGCTACTGCCGGAATTTCGCTCCGATCGGGTTTAACCTATCCAAGTTTGAGCGATATCGTTGTGAAAAAAGCTATGATTGAAGCCGCCGATGTAACATATCTGGTGGCAGATTCAACGAAAATTGGGAAGAATGCTTTTGCCAGTTTGGGTGCCCTGTCGCTTATCGATTACATCATTACCGATTCATTTATCGATCCAAGCCATTTGCAGTTATTTAAGGATAACGAGATCGAAATGATCATTGCAGAAGAAACAAAGTGATATGAATAAAAAGATGGAAAAATATATTCTAGCCATCGATCAAAGCACATCGGCCACCAAAGTGATGCTATTCGATGCATCGGCAAAACTGATACATCGCGTAAGCCTGGCGCACGAACAGTATTATCCGGCTGAAGGGTTTGTTGAACATGATCCTGAAGAGATATTTGAAAATACAGTTGCAGGCATGATCGAAGTGCTGAAGGTAACCGGGAAAAAGGCTACGGATATTGCCGCAGTTTCTATTACCAACCAGCGCGAAACCAGTTTGATATGGGACCGGACCACCGGAAAGCCAATTGCGAATGCAGCTGTTTGGCAATGTCAGCGCGGGAAAGACTTTTGCAAAAGCCTGAATGAACAAGGTTACAGACCCAAAATCAGGCAAAAAACCGGCTTGTTGGTCGATCCGTATTTTTCGGCGAGCAAACTTCGTTGGTTGATTAACCATGTTGATGGCGCTAAAGAAGCGGCCCAAAG